>NZ_JBANFL010000003.1:0-272533 GCF_037154135.1 Sphingobium aquiterrae | reverse complement strand
GCAAGCTCAAAGAGTTCAAGCGCATCGCCATGCGCGCCTGCAAAACCGATCAGAGCTTTGAAGCCATGATCTATCTCACCGCTGCCGTCATCAATTCCCGATGAATCCCCACAAACCTTAGGCCGACCTTTCTGGTTCCGCGCCTACAACCAGCCCTTGGCCCGATAGGCGCGCGCCGTTTCGGCAAGGCCCTCGGCCGCAAATACCTTGGACGACCAGAGATGCGGCGGCACCGCCTTGCGCGGATCGCTCACCCAGTCGGGATGGCAGTAATAATTGACCCGGTCGGGCGTCAGCTTCGCCCTGTCGCGGCGGATGGTGCCATCCAGCCATGCGGCGGTGTCCAGCAGCCAGCGGGGCGAGGCGATGCAGCGCACATGCTTGCCCACCGCGCGACCGATCGCCCGTCCGAAGGCGTCGTAGCTCAGGCCGTCCTTCGTGCCGTCATCCACCTCATAAAGTTCGGCATGGCTGTCATGCCGGTCGAGGATCAGCGCCAGCAGCAGGTCGGCCAGGTCGCCCACCTCGATGATGGAGAGCTTGCCCGCCGGCGGCAGCAGCATGAAGCCGCGTTTCGCCATGCGGAACAGTTCCAGCATCTCCCGGTCGCCCGGTCCGTAGACGGCGGGAGGGCGCACGATCGTCCAGTCGAGCGCGCTGGCCTTCACATAGCGTTCGGCCAGTTCCTTCGACCAGCCATAGGCGGAGAGCGCGGGCTCGCGTGCGGCAAGGGAGGAGACATGGACGAAGCGGCGCACCCCGGCCTTGCGCGCGGCATCCACGACCCGCATCGTGCCCAGCGCATTGCCTTCCTCGAAGCCCGCACGGTCGGGCGCGTTGATGACCCCGGCGATATGCAGCACCGCGTCCGCCGTGCGCACCAGCCGGTCGAGGCTCGCCTGATCGTCCAGCGCCCCCGCGACCCAGGTCACGCCGCGGCGCGAAGGCTGTTTGCCCCGGGTGAGCGCGTTGACGCTGAACCCCGCCTTCAGGGCGCGGTCGAGTGTGGCGGCGCCGACGAAGCCCGTCGCGCCGGTGATGGCAAGCCTGAAACCCTTCATTGGCCCAGCATCACCATATGGTCGCGATGGACGAGGACGGAGCGGGGGACGCTGCCGAGGATGGCGGCAATCTCGTCGCTGCGGCGGCCGGCGATACGCGCCGCGTCGGCGCTGTCATATTCCGAAAGGCCGCGTGCGATGGGGCGGCCGTCCTCGCCCAATATGTCGATCACGTCGCCGCGCGCGAAGCTGCCGGAGACTAAGCGCACGCCGGCCGGCAACAGGCTGTTGCCCTTCGCCAGCGCACGCGCCGCGCCGGCATCCACGGAAATCTGGCCGCGGGTGGTGAGGCGTCCGGCAAGCCAGCCCTGCCGGGCGCGGCCGCTGCCCTTGCCGGGTGCCTGCGCGACGAAGATGCTGCCCTTGCCGCCCTGTTCCCAGGCGGAAAGCGGCGCGTCGCGGTGGCCGGAGATGATGGCGAGATGCGCTCCGGCGCGGGTGGCGATCTTCGCCGCCTCGATCTTGGAGCGCATCCCCCCCGATCCCATGCCCGATCCAGACCCGCCATCGGCCATGGCCATGATCGCCGCGTCTATCTTCTCGATCCGTTCCACCAGCATCGCGTTCGCATCGGCGTGCGGATTGGCGGTGTAAAGCCCGTCCACGTCGGACAGAAGCACTACCGCGTCGGCCCGCGCCGCCTGCCCGATCCGCGCGGCCAGACGATCATTGTCGCCAAAGCGGATTTCGGCGGTGGCGACGCTGTCATTCTCGTTCACCACCGGCACGGCGTTGAGGCTGAGCAGTCGCTCCAGCGTGGCGGACGCATTCAGGTAACGGCGGCGATGCTCCAGATCGTCCAGCGTGACCAGCATCTGCGCGGCGGTGATGCCCTGTTCGGCCAGCAGGCTGGCCCATGTCTGCGACAGCGCGATCTGGCCGATGGCGGCGGCGGCCTGCGCATCCTCCAGGCTGCCGCGCCCGCCCTTGGCAAGGCCCGCGCGCCGGGCGCCCAGCGCGATCGCGCCCGAGGATACGATGATGATCTGCTGCCCCGCTGCGCGGCGCTTCGCCACATCGGCGACCAGCGTGCGCAGCCATGCCTCGCGCACCTGCCCCGCCGGATCGACGAGCAGCGCCGATCCGATCTTGATGACGAGGCGGGGGACATGCGCCGGCGGGAAACCGGGGAGAGGATGCATCACTACCACCGTGCTCCTGCGCAGGCAGGAGCCCAGAGTGTCTGGGGGAAGCGCGTGGGGCACTGGGCTCCTGCCTGCGCAGGAGCACGTGGGGTTATAGCGGCGACCATGTGCCTTCGCCTTCCTGGTCTCCGGCCTCGCCGTCGTCATCAGCCGCTTCGGCGGCCTTGGCCTCGCCCAGCATCAGGATGACGGCGTCCAGCATCGCGCCGACGCCTTCGCCGGTCGCGCCGGAGATGATGAAGATGTCCTCCGCGCCCGCTTCGCGCAGCTGGCCGGCAATGTCTTCCATCAGTTCCTCGCCCAGCAGGTCGCCCTTGTTGAGCACCAGCAGCTGCGACTTGTCTTCCAGGCCCGCGCCATAGGCGACAAGCTCGTCCTGCACGATGCGCCAGGCCTCGACCGGATCGTCGCCGGTCGCGTCGATCAGGTGCAGCAGTACCCGGCAACGCTCGATATGCCCCAGGAATCGGTCGCCGATGCCCGCGCCTTCCGCCGCGCCCTCGATCAGGCCGGGGATGTCGGCCAGCACGAACTCGCGGCCCTTGTGCAGCACCACGCCCAGCTGCGGCTTGGTGGTGGTGAAGGCATAGGCGCCGACCTTCGCCTTGGTATTGGTGATCTGGTTGATCAGCGTGGACTTGCCCGCGTTCGGCATGCCGACGAGGCCCACGTCGGCCAGCAGCTTCAGCCGCAGCCACACCCACATCTCCTCGCCCGGCCACCCGGTGCCGTGCTGGCGCGGGGCGCGGTTGGTGCTGGTCTTGTACGACATATTGCCGCGACCGCCGTCGCCGCCCTTCAGGAAGACGAGGCGCTGGCCCGCCTTGGTGAAATCGGCCAGCACTTCCTGCTCGCCATATTCAGGATAGCCGTCCTCATCCTCGGTGCCTTCGATGGGCTGGGGATCGGACAGTATCTGCGTGCCGACGGGCACCTGGATGATCCGGTCCTCGCCGCCCGCGCCATAGCGGTTCTTGCCCATGCCGGGCTGGCCGCGCTGCGCCTTGAAATGCTGGGTGTAGCGAAAGTCGATCAGGGTATTGAGGCCCGCGACCGCTTCGAAGATGATGTCGCCGCCCTTGCCGCCATTGCCGCCGTCGGGGCCGCCATATTCGACATATTTCTCCCGCCGGAAGCTGACCGCGCCGGGGCCGCCCCAGCCGGACTTGATATAGATTTTGGCTTGATCGAGAAAATGCATGGCGGGCCCATAGCCGCTTATGTGACAGAATTAAACCGCCGTGCGCGTGCCGGATGCCGCCAATGCCTCGATTAACCCGGCTTCCAGCATGTCCGTGGCCATTTCGCGTGCCTTTTCGCGCGGCAGGGCGAGCGCGGAGGCCATCGGCGCGCCCATCTGCGAATCGCCCAGCGCCAGCAGCACCAGCATCAACGTGTTCTCCCGGATCAGCGTGGCGAGGCGCGCGGTGGGGGCGGTGGCGGCCAGTTCATCGACCAGCCGGTGGATCATCTCCACCACCGGGTCCAGCGCATCCTCGTTGCCCGACAGCAGCATCCAGCTGGCCAGCGCGCCGCCGCCCTGGCTGTCGAAGGCGTCGAACGTCATGTCGACAATGGCGCGCGCGGCCAGTTCGCCGCGCCGCGCGGCCTCCACCGTCGCGCCGATGGTCGCGGTGATGCCTTCGCCCATGGATTGGGCCAGCGCGCGCTGCAGGCCGGCGGCCGAACCGAAATGATGCAGCAGGTTTGCATGGGTGCGGCCGATGCGCCCGGCGACGGCCTTCAGCGTCACCGCCTGCGGCCCGGCCTCGATCAGCAGGGCGCGGGCAGCCTCCAGCGCGACGGAACGGCTTTCGTCCGGGCTCAGGCGCGTGCGTTTAATTGACATGAGTGTAAGTAACTCTTATTGACCTCGATGTAAGTTATCGGCTCTGGAGGATAGCGCAATGTCCACGCCCGACGATCTTTCCATCACGCCGCGCGACCGCCGCTTCGGCCGGGCGGAGAAGGCGGCGCGCCACTGGCTGGACGGCGATCCGGTCGCGACCGCTTTCTTCAACGCGCTCTCGATCACCTTCCCGCGTGGGGAAGCCTTCTTCATCGAAAGCGTGCGTGCCTTTCGAGACGGGGCGCCGGCAAAGCTCGCACAGGAGATCGCCGCCTTCACGACGCAGGAAGTGATGCACAGCCGGGAGCATCTGGCCTTCAATCGTCAGGTGACGGATCATGGCTATGACGTGTCGCTGCTCGACGCCGATGTCAGCGACGTCCTCGATTTCGCGCGCCGGCAACCGCCGATCATGAGCCTTGCCGCGACGATGGCGCTGGAACATTTCACCGCGATCCTTGCGCATGAACTGCTGCGCGACCCCGCCTGCCTGGAGGGCGCCGATGCGGAGGTCGCAGCGCTGTGGCGCTGGCACGCCGTCGAGGAGATCGAGCATAAGGGCGTGGCCTATGACACATGGCTGCATGCGACCCGCGACTGGAGCCGCGTTCGGCGGTGGCGGGTGAAGAACCTCACGATGCTGCACGTCACCCGGGATTTCCTGCGCCGCCGCACGCGCGGCATGCTGGAACTGCTGCGGCAGGACGGGATCGAGGGCCCACGGGCATGGGCGCGGCTGTTCGCCTATGCCTTTGTCCGCCCCGGCATCGTGGGGCACATCATGGGGCAATGGGCGCGCTACTTCATGCCCGGCTTCCATCCGTGGAACCATGACGACCGCGCACTGATCGCGGGGCATGACAGCGCCGATGCCGATGCGCGGACGGATGCGCCGCCATCGGGCGGGAACCCGATGCCGGCTTGACCCACGGGGCCGGTCGGCGTCATGTTGGCGGATGACCCAGGGACCGATCCTCACCACCGAACGTCTTGTCCTGCGGCCGCATCGGCGCGACGATTTCGATCATTGCTGCGCGCTGTGGGGCGACGCGGCGGTGGTGCGCTATATCGGCGGCACCGTGCAGGATCGTCAGGCCGTCTGGTTCCGCCTGCTGCGCTATGCCGGCATGTGGGCGCTGCTGGGCTATGGCATGTGGGTGATCGAGGAGCGGGAGACCGGCGCATTCCTGGGCGAAGCGGGGCTGCTCAATGCCTGTCGCGGCCTGCCGGAGCTGGAAGGCGTGCCGGAGGTCGGCTGGGTGCTGGCGCCGGCGGCCTGGGGCAGGGGCATCGCGACGGAGGCGATGCGCGCGGTGCTGGACTGGGCCGACCGGGAGTTGCGGGCGCCGGTCGTGCGATGCATCATAGAGGATGGCAATGGCGCGTCCATCGGCGTTGCCGAGAAGCTGGGCTTCGTCCGGCTGTCGCAAACGCAATTGCATGGCGCGCCGATCCTGGTGATGGATCGGCATGCCGGCGGATAGGGCATTTGCCGGCCGGGAAATACGGAAAGCAAAGGACAATCGGGGCATGATCCGGTTCACAGTCCGGCCGGATCATGCCCTGAATGGTCAGGCGGCGAGCGCCTGTGGGGGAAGGGCGTCAAGATAGAGTTCGGGCGCGCTGTCACGCGCCATCGGTCCTTCCTCGCCCTGTTCGAAGATCAGGCAGTCGACATCCGCGCCGCGCCCGATGCTGTGCCGCCGCTGGACCTGGCCCGTGAAGCGGAAGCCCAGCTTGCGCAGCACATTGCCGGAAGCCGGGTTGTCGATCATGTGGTGCGCACCGATGTCCTTGAGGCCGGTCGCCCGCGCGACCCGCATGACGGCGCGGCCCGCTTCCGTGGCGAAGCCCAGGCCCCAATAGGGACGCGCGATCCAGTAGCCCAGTTCCAGCGCACCAGTCTCGCTGCGCGAAATGCCGCATCCGCCGATCAGGCGGGGCGCGCCGCATGTGCGCGCAAAGGCGAGGAAACGCGGCAGCAGCGGATCGTGCGGCGACTCAAGGAAGCCACGGGCGTCGTCGACGCCATAGGGATGGGGCACACGCGCCAGGTTGCGCGCAACCGCAAGGTCGCCAATGGCCTGGGCCAGGGCGCCGGCATCCTCGGCCCAGCCGGGCCTCAGCAATAATCTTTTCGTTCTGGCGAACATGTTCCGCTCTCCTTCGTCTTATGACCGCGCCTTTGCCGATATCTGGTTACGGCTTGGCGACAATGCTCGCCAGTTTCCCCGACCCGTGCGACGTTTTGGACGAGCGGTTGTTCCGGCGATTTTCCGAGGGAGAATGCAAAAAGGGAGACGGGGCGCTCCCTGGTCGGTGCGCCCCGTCTCCCTCGTTCGCGGTTGCCCGCGAAGAATTCCTTCAGGATCGCCCCGGTGGACGACCCGTTCTGAATCGTCCGTTTATTCTGCGGCTTCCGCCAGCATGTCGACCGACACATATTTGCGGCCGAGCTTGCCGTCGTGGAACACGACCTTGCCGTCCGTAAGGGCGAACAGGGTGTGATCCTTGCCCATGCCGACATTGCGGCCCGGGTAGACGCGGGTGCCGCGCTGACGGATGATGATGTTGCCGCCGATCACGTCCTGACCGCCGAACTTCTTGACGCCCAGGCGCCGGCCGGCCGAGTCGCGGCCGTTGCGGGATGAACCGCCAGCTTTCTTATGTGCCATGGTCTATACTCCTCGAATCTCGTGGACCGCGATCAGGCTTCAACAGCCGTCGCAGGCGCGTCTTCGGTCTTGGCGGCCTTTTTGGGCGCCTTCTTCTCTTCGCCGCCAACCGCCAGGATCCGCAGGATCGTGAGGTTCTGGCGATGGCCGTTCTTGCGGCGATAATTGTGACGGCGACGCTTCTTGAAAACGATCACCTTCTCGCTCTTTGCCTGCGCGATGATTTCGGCGGCAACGGTCAGACCCTTGGTATCCTTGAGATCGCTGCCCTCGCCGGCCAGCAGGACGTCGTCCAGGGTAATCTTGTCACCGGCCTCACCGGCCAGCTTCTCGACGACGATCTTGTCTCCGGCGGCTACGCGATACTGCTTGCCGCCCGTGCGCACGACTGCGAACATGGCTTTTCTCTTCTGATCCAAACTGCTTGCACAGGGACAAGGGGCCGCAGCTCCATGGCACCCCGCGCGGGAAAGTGGGCCGTTAGTGGATCGAGTCTTTTCTGTCAACCGCAGCGCCGCGTTTTCGGGCGTCCGGGCGGTGGTTTTTTACCCCCGGCCGGGCGGCGCGACGCCCAGCATTGCCGCCACCGCGGCGATCACCACCACCGACAGCAATGTGCTCATGAAAATGCTGCCCGATGTCACGCGCCCGTCGCGGGCATAGAATTCGGCGACCATGAACGGCCCCGTGCCGGTCGGCAGCGCGGCGATCATGATCGCGGTGATGTTGACGCTGGTGGGGAAGGAAAAGACCCACCAGGCGAGAATGGCGGTGATGGCCGGATGCACCGCCAGCTTGATGGTGGCGAGCGACAGCACGGAACGGTCCGTCATCGCCTCGGTCAGGGGCCGCTCGGCCAGGAACAGGCCGATGGCGACCAGCGCCGTGGGGCTGGCCGCGCCGCCCAGCATGGCGACCAGACGCTCGGCCGGCGTCGGCAGGCTGTGGCCGGACATCCACCACAGCAGCCCCAGCGCGGGCGCCATCAGCACCGGATTGGTCAGGATGCCGCGCAGCACATGCCATGCCGCGCGGCCGATGCCGTGCCCATGGCTCCGCCCCAGCTCGATCATCAGCACGGCGATGGTGAAGAGCACCACCAGCGTCAGGGTCGCGGCGATGGCCACCAGCGGCCGGCATTGCGGGCCAAGCACAAGCGTCAGCAGCGGCAGGCCGATATAGGCGGAATTGGCATAGCTGGCATTGAGCCCGTCCACGGCCATGTCGGCAATGCTCAGCCCCCGCAGGCGGCCGACGATGAGCCCAAGGCCAAAGGCCAGCATGCTGCCAAGGACGGACAGCACGACGAAGCCGGGATTCCACTGGGCATGCCAGTCCGTCGTCGCGACCACGTCGAACATCAGGCAGGGCAGCGCGATCCAGATGACGAAGCGGTTGAGCGGCCGGCTGGCCCCCGCGCCCAGCAGCCCTGCCTTGCCGGCGCCAAAGCCCGCCGCGATGATGAGGAAGACCGGCAGGATGGTGACGAGGGTGGAGGCGAAGATCGGCAGCATCTGGCCGGACTAGGGGGGAACGCGCGAGGCGACAAGGGGGTGAAGGCGCCAGGGAGCGCGACAAAAGGGCGGGGCAGGCGCCCGGTCGAGCGTCGCGCGGATGCCGGGCCGCTCCCCTTCGATGCCCCAGTGCCGATGCCCCCGCGCCAATTCTGCCCGCTCCGGTTTCTCCTGCCCCAGTTTCTGCCGCCATTGCATCCGGCCGGGCGCGTGCTTAGATGCCGGACATGGCGATCCGTCCCTTCATCCCTTCGCTCGCGCTGCTCCTGGGCGGTTGTGCCGTCGGCAGCGCCGATGGCGTGGCTGGCTATCCTTCGCTGGCGCGCCGGCCGATCGAGCGGCAGGAGGCCGTGGCGGAAGCATCCGCGCCTGCGCCGGTTGCCACGGCGGACGACGCGCTCGCTACCCAGCTCAAGACCTTCTCGGCACAGGCGCATGCCGGCGCCACCGCTTTCGACCGGAGTTATGGCGATGCCGACCGTCTGGCGCGCAAGGCTGCGGGTGCAGACGTGTCCAGCGAAGCCTGGGTCGCGGCGCAGGTGGCGCTCAGCGACCTGGAATCGGCCCGTAACGACAGCGTGTCGGCGCTTGCCAGCCTCGACACGCTCTATGTCGAGCGCGCGAACGCCATTGCCGACGGCAAGGCGCCGGGCGGGCTGGAAGCGATCGACCTCGCCCGTGCCGACGCGCTGTCGATTGTCGATGCGCAGAACGACCGGCTGGACGCGATGAAGGCGGTGCTTCGCCAGCCCTGAGCGCTGTCACCGTTCCGATTCAATGGGATTGGGCGGGCCGTTACCGCGCCAGCAGGCGCGCCACCAACAGCGCGTGATAGGTGAGCACGCCCGAGCAGCCCGCGCGCTTGAACGCCATCAGCGTTTCCAGCGCCAGCGCCTCCCGGTCGCCCGCGCCGACGGCTGCCGCCGCCTCGATCATCGCATATTCACCCGACACCTGATAGGCGAAGACCGGCACGGCGAAGCGGTCCTTCACCTTCGCGATGATGTCGAGATAGGGCAGGCCCGGTTTCACCATCACGCTGTCCGCGCCCTCGGCGATGTCGAGCGCGACCTCGCGCAGCGCTTCCTCGCTGTTGGCCGGGTCCATCTGGTAATTCTTCTTGTCGCCCTTCAGCAGCCCGCGCGATCCCACCGCGTCGCGGAAGGGACCATAGAAGGCGCTCGCATATTTGGCGGCATAGGCCATGATCTGCACGTTAAGATGGCCGTCCTGCTCCAGCGCGGCACGGATGGCGCCCACGCGGCCGTCCATCATGTCGCTGGGGGCGATGATGTCGGCGCCCGCCGCCGCCTGGTTGAGGGACTGGCCGATCAGCACCTCGATCGTCGGATCGTTCAGCACATAGCCGTCGGTGTCCAGCAGCCCGTCCTGCCCATGCGCGGTATAGGGGTCGAGCGCGACGTCGGTCAGCACGCCGATCTCGGGCACCGCATCCTTGATGGCGCGGATCGCCCGGCACATGAGGTTGTCCGGGTTCAGCGCTTCCTTGCCGTCGTCGCTGCGGCGGTCGGGCTGGGTGTTGGGGAACAGCGCGAGGCAGGGGATGCCCGCGTCGCGCGCGGCCTTCGCCTGGGTCACGATGCCGTCCACCGACCAGCGCGACACGCCCGGCAGGCTGGCGATGGGTTCCTCGACGCCCGTGCCTTCGGTGACGAACAGCGGCCAGATGAGATCGGCGGGCGCGAGCCGGTTCTCGGCATGCATCGCCCGGCTCCAGGCGGAAGCGCGGGTGCGGCGGAGGCGAAGGGCGGGATAGGAGGCATAGGTCATGGCGCGCAGACTTAGGCCGGTGGGCAGGGGGGATCAAGCGGACGAAATGTCATAACGGAATGCCATGGATGCCGACCTCCCCCAAGCCGTCATCCCCGCGGAGGCGGGGACCCATCTCCATGCCTTGCATCCGGCACTCCGTCAGGGAGATGGGTTCCCGCCTCCGCGGGAATGACGGTAGCTTATAACTTTACTTCTTCTCGAACCGCTTGAAGAAACTGTCCGCATTCCAGCTTGGCCGCGCCGGCGCATTGGCGACGCGCAGGGTCAGCGCCGTCACATAATCGTTCAGCTTCACCGCCTGTTCCGGCATCACCGGCTGCTGCGCGTCGTCGCTGGGCGAATGATAGACATTGGCGCGCCATGCCTTTTCGGTCGCGGCCTCCGGCGTGTCCGCGACAAAGCCATATTTGAAGAACAGCGCGGGGATGCCCGCCTTGATGAAGCTGTACTGGTCCGACCGGATGAAGGTGTTGCGATCAGGGAAGGGATCGGCCTTGATCGGCAGGCCCATGGTCTCGCCGACCGCCGCCGCATCCTTGCCCAGCGAACTCTGGTCATAGCCGAGCGGCGTCACGCTGGTCAGCGGGAAGATGGGCAGCGCCATGTCGAAATTGAGGTCGGCCACCAGCGCGCCCTGCGGCACCGTCGGCCGCTCGGCGAAATAGCGGGAGCCCAGCAACCCCTTCTCCTCGGCGCATACGATGGCGAAGAGGATGGAGCGCTTCGGCTTCACCTTGCCGGCTTTCAGCGCCTTGGCGATCTCGATCAGCGAGGCGACGCCCGACGCATTGTCCAGCGCGCCATTATAGATGGTGTCGCCATGGATCGGCTCGCCCACGCCCAGCCCATCGAGATGCGCGGACAGCACGACATATTCGGCCTTCAGCTTCGGGTCGGTGCCGGGCATCACCGCGACGATATTGGGAGAGGTCAGATCCTTGCGGGCAGCGGCGATGGTGGCGGAGAAGCGCGGCGTCAGCGCAAAGCCGGGCACGGGCGCCGACGCATCGGCCAGTGCGGACAGCTCGGCAAAGCTGTGGCCCGAGCCGGTGAACAGCATTTCCGACTTGGCCGTGTCGAACATCGCGTTCATCAGTGGCGTCGCCGTGTCGCGCAGGCTGGCGTCGGCCAGGTACATCGCCGGTTGCGAGGCGAGCAGCATCCGGCGGCTCCAGGGAATCTCGATCTGCTTGGCGGTCGTCAGCGCGATCGCGCCGACCGCGCCCATGCTGGCCAGCACCTTGCCCCGTTCGGAACGGGCATGGGATTTGAGCGCGCCGGCGATATTGGCCGGTCCACCGCTGATGAACACCGCGATCTTGCCTTTCAGGTCGACACCGGCGAAATCGTCATGCCCCGCTTCGGGGATATGCAGGCCATAGCCCACGAACACCATCGGCGCGTCGATGCTGGCGGGCGCCGGGCCGCCGCCGCCGGAGAAGATGATGTCGGCAGGCGCGCTCAGCGCGGTCGCGCCCTCCGCCGTGGTCAGCGCAGCCTTGCTGGCGGCGGCGTCGATCCGCTGCTCGACAAAGCCGACCGGTTGCAGATAGCCGTCCACGCCGGCAGGCTGCAGCCCCAGCGCCTTGAGCTGCGCGATCACATAGTCCGCCGCCTTCAGATAGCCGGGCGATCCGGTCAGCCGGCCTTCCAGCCTGTCGTCGGCCAGCGTCGCCACATGCGCCCACCATGTCGCACCCCGCGCCGCTTCGTCCTTTCCGGCGGCGGACGGGCTGGTGGCGGCCATGGTCAGCGCCGTGGTGGCGAGGGCGAGAATGAGCGCGGCGCGGCTTCTGATCATGATGGCGGAATCCTCCTGTTGCAGCGCACACATTCGCGACCCCGCATCGCTTTGTCGAGGCCCTGTCGCGGCTTTGTCGTATCCGGGCACATGGCATTTTCCCGCTTGGCAGCCGGGCGGCCATTGTGTATTGGTGATCTAATACAGTAATGGAGCTGAACAATGGCCGTGCCTGCCTTTCTCTCGTCGCGCGCTGCGCTTGCCGGTCTGGCGTTGCTGGCCGGGGCCTGCTCGCCGGATCGGGGAGACGCCATCGGGCCGGCATCCGCCACCGATTATGCGGCGCTGCGCGATTTCACCCGTGTCGAGGCCGTGGGGCCGGACCATGTCGTCATAACCGTGGGCAAGCCCTTTGCGGTGAAGGCGCAGGGCGACGCCCGCGCGCTCGCGACCCTGGAGATCAGGGTGAAGGATGGATCGCTGGTGGTCGGCCGCAAGGATGGCTGGCGCAGCTGGTGGGGGCATGGCGACGATGGCAAGGGCGTGACCGTCCATGTCTCCATGCCTGCCATCGCCGGCGCGACGCTGACCGGATCGGGCGACCTCGATATCGACAGCGCACGGACGGAAAGCCTCTCCCTTGGCCTTGCCGGATCGGGCGACATGCGGATCGGCACGATATCGGCGCAGCGGCTGAAGGCGGAGATCGGCGGATCGGGCACGCTGGCGCTGTCCGGCACGGCGAACGACGCCGATATCGCCATCGCCGGATCGGGCGATGTGAACGCGCCGGGGCTGAAGCTCGGCAAGGGATCGGTGTCGATCGCCGGATCGGGATCGGCGACCTTCGCATCGGACGGGCCGGTCTCCGTCGATCTGGTGGGCTCGGGCGACGTGACGGTGAAGGGCAAGGCGCAATGCCGCGTCAACGCCATCGGATCGGGCGAGGCGCATTGCGGTGCCTGAGATTGCGGCGGCGGTGCGGATTGGATGCGTGCGATAGAGGCTTGCAGGCCGGGCCGGGCGGCGCTCTAAGCGGGGCATGACGCACGTTCGCCATCTTCTCCCGGCCATCATCGCCACAGGCATCGCCGCATTGCCCTGCGCACCGTTCTGCGCACTGGCGCACGCCGCGACCCAGCCCTATGTCGTGACGACCTTCGACAGCATCCGCGTGGAGGCCCCCGTGCGCGTCGCGATCCGCACCGGCGCCGGCACATCGGCACGGGGCGAGGGCGATCGGCAGATCCTCGACCGGCTGGAGGTGCTGGTGTCCGGCGGGCTGCTGCTCGTCCGCCTGCGCCCGCCCGCAAGTCTGGGCGAGGCGCGGCCGGGCGGCACGGCGACGCTCACCCTCTCCACCGGACTGATCCGCCGCGCGCAGCTTTTGGGCGGCGGCGCCCTCACCATCGACGCCATGAAGGGCCAGCGCGGCGACATCGCGCTGGCGGGCAGCGGCGACATCGCGGTGGGCGCTGTGGCGCTCGACCGGCTGGTGGTGATGGTGGCGGGCAACGGCCGGATGACCCTGTCGGGCGCCGCCGGCGTGCTGGAGGCCCGGTCCACGGGCGCTGGCATCGTCGACGCGCCGGGGCTGAAGGCGAAGCAGGCGACGCTGGTCAACCAGGGGCCGGGATCGATCACGCTGACGGTCAATGGCCCGGCGGACATCGCCACCGCCGGTTCGGGCGACGTGACGGTGCTGGGCACGCCGGCCTGCAAGGTGACGCGCGGCGGCACCGGGCGCATCAGCTGCGGCGGCAAGGATTATTAGCGTTTGCATTCACAAGGCGGATTCATGCCTCGCCCCGACCGGCGCGGGCACGCTCGGCAAGGCGCTGCTTGACCAAGGCGGCGTCCCGCCCGATGATCCCCCCGACCAACGTAATGCAAAAGGGCGATGAATGGCGGGAACCTGGGTCTATGACGAACATCCCGCGATGTTCCGCAACAATCCGCTGCTGTTCGTGCTGCTGCTGGTTTCGGTGATCGGCATCATCGGCCTCGGCATCTGGTGGGTGATCTGCAAGGGCGAGCGGCTGGCGATCAGCGACCGGGAAATGCTGCGCGAAAAGGGCATCCTGTCCAAGCAGCGCATCCAGATCAACCTTTCCAGCGTCCGCAGCGTCCGCGTGACGCAGACGATGTTCCAGCGCCTGTTCGGCGTGGGCGATGTGGAGGTGTTCACCGCCGGCGACTATGCGGAAATCGCGATCCGCGGCATGCCGAACCCCGATCGGGTGAGGGCGCTGGCCGCCGCCGCCGCTGCGGATGATTGAGGGGGGCAATTGAGGGGGTAGGGGCGATTGTCCGCCGTTATGGCGGCTGTGCCCCCTTGACTCCCGCGCATTTATCGCCCCGATAGCAGGGGTGACATCATGGCCCGCATGAAGGCCGATCCGGGGGGAGAATATCGAAGGCGCTGTTTTTAAAGCCCGCCATGCGGCACGGCCAACGGCCGACCTGTGGCGCGGATGAACTGGGGGAACAACGCCATGCCCGCGCCATTGATGCGCGTCCTGCCCGATCTGCCGGCGGATCGGCGCGCCGAACTGAGGGCGCGAAGCGGATTTGGGTGCGTCCGTTGCGGCGTCACCATCTATTCCTATCTGTCCCTGCCCGATCTGGGCGAGGGGCGTAGCGCCAGGACAGCCGAGGGGGAGGCGACGCTGCTCTGCCCCGCCTGCCACGCCCTGGTGGAAACCGGCCGGCTTTCGTCCGCGCAGGTGCATGGCTTCCACGCCAGCCCGATTGCGCGCCAGCGGAATTTTTCGCGCGACCGCATGCCCTTCTTCAACGAAACGCCGGAGCTGCGGATCGGCGGGCCCCGGCCGGTGCGCGATACCCCGGTGCCCATCGCCATGTCCGGCGATCCGCTGCTGATGTTCACCCCGCCCCGCAGCGGTGTCGGCGCGATCCGCATCAGCGTACGGCTGGGCGACCCCAATGGCGTGCCCGTGCAGATCGTCGATGCCAATGAGTGGCTGATCACGGACGGCAGCTGGAGCTTCGCCCAGCGCGGCGACCGCTACAGCTTCAATGCGGCGCGGGGCGACGGGCTGGCCGTGCTGCGCATCGTGTCGCGCGGGCGGATCGCCGTGGAACATCTGCGTACGCGGATCGGCGATCAGCTGATCGAGGCGACCGCCGACTGGATCGAGGTCGACGGGCAACGCATGGTCGATCGCGTGGTCAGCGGCACGCTGATCGGGCTGGAAGTGTAGGAGCAGGGCGCGCCGGTTTCGGCAATGCCTGTCAGCGCCGTCTGTCAGCGCCGATATTTCCAGTTGCGATCCTTGCCTTCGGAAATCCAGCCGACGGCCTCGGCAATGCGCTTGTCCCGCGTTTCGGGGCGTTTGGCTTCGCCGATCCATTCGGCATAGTCGCGAATCTTGCCGGGCGTGAACGTGGCCCAGTGCGCGGCGGCATCCGGATGCACGGCGATGGCGGCCTCCAGTTCCGGCGGCACCGGCAGGGGTGTGCGGGTCGGGCGTGGCGCGGCGCGCGGTGTCGTAGCCCGCAATCGCGCACGGTCGGCCGCCTGCGTGATCAGCGCCGTCATCGTCGCGTCGTCCGGCAGGTCGGACAGGCTGGTCAGGCGCCCGAACTGGCCCATCGCGCCGTCTTCACCAACCTGCCGGGCGTCCTTCGCCATGGCATTTTCCCAGAAGCCGAAGGCGACATGCGCCTTAAAGCCCGCCATGTTGCACAGGTTGCGCCCGTCGAGCGTGAAGAAGGGCATGCTCCATTTGATCGCCTCGCCGGCCTCCGGGCAGGTGGCATGGACGAGGCCGCGCAAATGGGTGAGGATCGGCCGGGCGAAATCGGCCTGTCGCGCGATATAGGCGTCGACGCGCGGATCATGGCCCGGCCGCGTCGCGCCATCGCCGGTCATCCGTGCGCCTCCACCTCCGTCGCGTGGCGCACGGTGAAGAGATAGTTGATCGTCATATCGTCGCTGAGCATGAAGCCCTTGCCGACCGAGAAGCCAAGGCCGGAGCGATGGACCACCGCCAGCCCCGCATCCCCGAGCAGCGCCTCCAGCTCGTCCGGCGTCAGGAAGCGGCTCCAGTCATGCGTGCCCTTGGGAATGCCGCCCACGCTTTCGCCGATGGTGATCATGGCAAGGCGGGAAAGGGCCGTGCGGTTGGGGGTGGAGAGCAGCATCAGCCCTCCCGGCGCCAGCGCGCCGGCCAGCCCGCGCACGAAGCCGGCGGGATCGGTGACATGCTCGATCACCTCCATGCTGGTGACAAGGTCGAAGCGCTCGCCCGCCAGTGCCTCCACGCCGGTCGCGCGATAATCGATGGCAAGGCCCTGTTTTGCCGCATGGGCGCTGGCCGCCGCGATATTTTCCGGTGCCGCGTCGATGCCGGTCACGGCTGCGCCCAGCCGGGCCAGCGGCTCGCACAGCAGGCCCGCGCCGCAGCCCACGTCCAGCGCCCGCCTGCCCGCCAGCGGCCGCATCGCCTTCGCGTCCGTCCCCCAATGCGAGTCGAGCGCGTCGCGGATATAGCGCAGCCGCACGGGGTTGAGCCGGTGCAGCATCGCGCTCGACCCGTGCGGGTTCCACCAATCCTCCGCCATGCCGCCGAAATGCGCGGCTTCCCTGGGATCGATGGTGTTGATCGCGGTGCTGCCCGGGGCACTGATCGGCGCGCTGGCCGGTTTGCTTGCCATAAATGTTCCTGCTGACTATAGCGGCGCCGCTTTTGTGACCGAGCGGGCGTGAAACCCGCAACACTCTTACGAAATTCCAGGGCTGGCAGCAAATATGGCGCGCATTGTGATGAAGTTCGGCGGCACCTCCATGGCGGGGATGGAGCGGATTCGCAACGTCGCTGCGCGTGTGAAGCATGTCGTTGCCCAGGGGAACGAGGTTGCCGTCGTGGTCTCTGCCATGGCCGGCGAGACCGACCGGCTGGTCGGCTTCTGCAAGGAAGCCTCGCCGCTCTACGATCCGGCCGAATATGATGTCGTCGTCGCCGCCGGCGAGCAGATCACGAGCGGCCTGCTCGCCATGACGCTCAAGGCCATGGGCGTGGACGCGCGCAGCTGGCTCGGCTGGCAGCTCCCCATCCGCACGATCGAGGCGCATGCCAAGGCGCGTGTCGACAACATCGACACCGGCGCGCTGCTCGCCGCCATGGGCGCGGGCCAGGTGGCGGTGATCCCCGGCTTCCAGGGCGTGATGGCCGATGGCCGCATCTCGACCCTGGGCCGTGGCGGTTCCGACACCTCGGCGGTCGCGGTGGCCGCCGCCATCCATGCCGACCGCTGCGACATCTATACCGATGTCGACGGCGTCTATACCACCGATCCGCGCATCGTCGCGCGCGCGCGCAAGCTCGACATGGTGACATATGAGGAAATGCTGGAGCTGGCGTCGGTGGGCGCCAAGGTGCTCCAGACCCGCTCCGTCGGCCTCGCCATGAAGGAAGGCGTGCGGGTACAGGTGCTCTCCTCCTTCGACGATCCGACGCAGGAGGATCTGCCCGGCACGCTGATCGTCAGCGAAGAGGAACTCGAAGCGAAATTCAAGGAAACGAAGATGGAACGTCAGCTCATCACCGGCATCGCCCATGACAAGAACGAGGCGAAGATCACGCTGACCCGCGTGCCCGACCGTCCGGGCGCGGTGGCGACGATCTTCGGCCCGCTCGCGGCCGCGGCGATCAATGTCGACATGATCATCCAGAATGTCGGTCGCGACAAGGGTGAGACCGATGTCACCTTCACCGTGCCGGGCGCGGACCTTGCCCGCTGTCTCGACATCCTGGAATCGGAAAAGGCCGCCATCGGCTTCAACCGCGTGATCCCCGATACGAAGGTCGCGAAGATCAGCGTCGTGGGCGTGGGCATGAAGAGCCATGCCGGCATTGCCGCCACCATGTTCAAGAGCCTGGCGGATCGCGGCATCAACATCCTCGCCATCTCCACCAGCGAGATCAAGGTGAGCGTGCTGATCGACGAGGACGAGACCGAACTGGCCGTGCGCGTGCTGCACACCGCCTATGGGCTCGACGCGCCGGCTGCCTGATTTTTCTCACATCCCTTTACTAACGCCGTCATCCCCGCGAAGGCGGGGAGCCATCTCCCGATCTTGCATTCGGGGATGGCGTTGGAGATGGATTCCCGCCTTCGCGGGAATGACGGAGTAGTTATGATCAAGACCAAGCTCGATACCCTCATGGCCCGCGGCACCGAATTCCTCGGCTGCGACGTTGCCATTCTCTGCGGCGCGATGTCGTGGGTGTCGGAACGGCATCTGGTCTCCGCCATTTCCAATGCCGGGGGCTTCGGCGTGATCGCCTGCGGCGCGATGACGCCCGAACTGCTGGACGCGGAGATCATCGCAACGAAGGCGCTGACGGATCGGCCCTTCGGCGTCAACCTCATCACCATGCACCCGCAGCTCTTCGACCTGATCGAAGTGTGCGCGAAGCATGATGTCAGCCATGTCGTGCTGGCCGGCGGCCTGCCGCCCAAGGGCAGCATCGATGCGATCAAGCAGAAGGGGGCAAAGCTCATCTGCTTCGCTCCCGCCCTGTCGCTGGCGAAGAAGCTGGTGCGCTCGGGCGTCGACGCGCTGGTGGTGGAAGGCATGGAAGCCGGCGGCCATATCGGCCCGGTGGCAACCAGCGTGCTCGCCCAGGAAATCCTGCCCGAAATGGCGAGCCAGGTGCCCGTGTTCGTGGCCGGCGGCATCGGCCGGGGCGAGGCGATTGCCGCCTATCTGGAAATGGGCGCGGCCGGCGTGCAGCTGGGCACCCGCTTTGCCTGCGCGACCGAGAGCATCGCCCATCCCAATTTCAAGAAGGCATTTTTCCGCGCCTCGGCCCGCGACGCCATTGCCAGCGTCCAGATCGACCCGCGCCTGCCGGTCATCCCCGTGCGCGCGCTCAAGAACGCCGGCACCGAAGCCTTCACCGCCAAGCAGCGCGATGTCGCCAACCTGCTGGACAGCGGCGCCGTCGACATGGGCCAGGCGCAGCTGCAGATCGAACATTATTGGGCCGGCGCCCTGCGGCGCGCGGTGATCGACGGCGATATCGAGGGCGGATCGCTGATGGCGGGCCAGTCCGTCGGCATGGTGA
The DNA here is from genome assembly GCF_037154135.1 of Sphingobium aquiterrae. Taxonomy (NCBI): domain Bacteria; kingdom Pseudomonadati; phylum Pseudomonadota; class Alphaproteobacteria; order Sphingomonadales; family Sphingobiaceae; genus Sphingobium; species Sphingobium aquiterrae. The sequence continues at coordinate 253,657 of NZ_JBANFL010000003.1, read as the reverse complement.
CGAAGGAAGAGCCCGTCGCCGACATCATCGCGACGTTGATGGCGGAAGCGAGCGAGGCACTGGCGCGCCGGTCATAGGGCGCGTCCTCGCGGCCCCGTCATGCCGCTATTTGCGTGTCTTTCGCGTCGGGGAGCGGCATCATCGCGCCGATGAGGATGCGGCGGGCCGTGGCTGCGCCGTTCCCGGCCCGGAAGCGGTGGCCCGCGCGCTTTGCGACCGATAGCCATGCGTCCAGGCGAAGTGCGAGGCAAAGCTCAAGATCGGTCGATAGTCCGTGACCTCGCCCGAGGGCATGATCCGGTCGGTGCGGTTGTCGAGGACGAGAAATGCGCCATCCTCGCGCACGATCAGCACGGCATGGTCGATATTGCGCACGGTATCGGCGACGATCGCCAGATAGAGGCTGTCCGCCGGCACGCCGGCCCGCTGCAGCAGCTGCATCTTGGCGATGGCGAAATCCTCGCAATCGCCACGGCCGCGCGCGATGGTTTCGGGCAGGTTGGCCCAATGGTCGTCCGGGCCATCCTGGGCATAGGCGACATGGTGGTTGACCCAGTTGTTGACGGTCTGGAGCCGGTCATGCCCCGTCTGCGCCGCCGCTTGCCGACCGAGCGCCGCCCATGGGCCATCCGCGATGTCGCCCGGCATCATGGTGGCGCGTGCCCAGCGGGCATCCAGCGCGGTTTCCTTGACCGGCAGGGCGATGGAATGGAACACGTCCGGCCCGGCGGGTCTCTCCTCCTGAACCGGGGCCTCGCAGGGGGCGGAGAAGCGCTCGTCTATCCAGGCCTGCGCCATCGCCTCCGTCTCCGGCGCGGCCTTGGGAACAGCGGCGCACAGTCCTTCGCCGGGTGGTGCGATCTGGGCGACACCGGGCACCGGACAGCCAGACATGATCCCGGCGAGCAGGAACGGACGAAGATAACGCAAAGCGCCCCCGATATTTGCGACCCCGCGGCTTCTTGGCGTCCGCGACCGCGCCGATGGATCATGCGGGCTGCCCAAGGGCAAGCACGGTTCGATGAAATGGGGTGGAAGAGAGTCGACCGGAGGCGCCGGGCGCAACACGCCCGGCATCGAGCCTGTCGCCGACACGGTCATTGCCCGCGCACCCGATCCTGTATCCGCCCGAATCCGGCAGGATCGGATGCCTTGCCTGTACCCAGCGCAAACCGGCCGGTCGGCCCCAGAGCATCGTGCGCAAAAGTAGGAACCGATTTTCCGCAAAAAAAATGTGATGACAAATGTTTATAGCGCGGGCTGCATCGGATTTGACGCGGCGCCCCCTAGGACGAATCGACGTTCAATTCTCTTGAATGATTGAGCTATGTGTATTCCAATTCGTCATGCTGAACATGTTTCAGCATCCATCCTCCACATGCGCGATGGCTTCAGGAGGCGCGATAGATCCTGAAACACGTTCAGGATGACGATGGTCCTGGCTGTAGCCAACCTGCCCTCTTCTGAATGTCGATCCGCCCTAGTTCAGCATCGTGCGCAGCAGCGCGCGCAGTTGGGCGGGCTTTACCGGCTTGGTGAGCAGCGGGATGGCCGCGCCTGCCATCTGCGTCTTCAGCCCTTCGCCGCGATCGGCAGAGATCATGATCGCGGGCAGGGCCACGCCGAAATGCGCGTGCAGCCGCGCGATGGCGCTGTCGCCGGTCTCGCTGTCGTTCAGATGATAGTCGACCAGGATGACGTCGGGCCGCTCGCCCGGCGCAAAGCGGGTGACGGCCTCGTCATAGCCGTCGGCCACGGCCACCGTGCAGCCCCAGCCGGTCAGCAGCGTGCGCATGCCGGACTGGATCGCGCGTTCATTGTCGATGACCAGGATGGAAAGCCCCCGCATCGTGCGGTCGCGGGCGGAAAGGTCGCTGCTGTCATCGGCCTCGCCCACATCGGCGCCGCGCGGCACGGTGATGGTGAAGGTCGCGCCCTTGCCCGGCGCGGAGTCCAGAGAAACCCGATGCCCCATCATGTCGCTCGCCCGGCGCACGATGGCAAGGCCCAGCCCCTTGCCCATGATGCGGTTGTCGAGCCGGCGGAACTCCTCGAAGATCAGCGCCTGGTTCTCCGGGGCGATGCCGGGCCCGGTGTCGATCACGCTGATGGCGATGGCGTCGCCATGCTCGACACAGCGGACGGAAACCGATCCGCGCTGGGTATAGCGCAGGGCATTGGACAGGAAATTCTGCAGGATGCGGCGCAGCAGGCGCACGTCGGAGCGCACGCTGATCGCGGACGTGTCGATGTCCAGCGTCAGCCCCGCCGCCTTCGCCATCGGCGCGAATTCGACCTGAAGCGTCTTCAGCAGCCGGTCGAGCCGGAAATCGCTCAGCTCCGGTTGGATCGCGCCGGCATCCAGCCGGCTGATCTCCAGCAGGGCCTCCAGCAGGTCCTCGACCGAATCGAGCGCGGTCGACGTCTGGTTGACGAGCGCGCGGGTGGGCAGCGCCAGTCGCCTGTCGCCCAGCGCCGCGACGAACAGCCGCGCGGCATTCAGAGGCTGCAACAGGTCGTGGCTGGCCGCGGCCAGGAAGCTGGTCTTGGAGAGATTGGCCTTTTCCGCCGCGGTCTTCGCCTCCAGCAGCGCCGCCTCGATCACCCGCCGCTCGGCCACTTCCCCTTCCAGCTGCCGGTTGAGCGCGACCAGTTCCACGGTACGTTCCGACACGCGCCGTTCCAGCGTTTCGGCGGTTTCGCGCAGCGCCGCCTGCGCGCGCAGCATGTCGGTGACGTCGGTAAAGCCGATCACCTGACCGCCGCGCTCCATGGCGGTGCTGCGCACCTCGAAATAGCGTTCGCCCGCGCTGCACAATTGCTCGACCCGGGTGCTGCGATGCGCCTCCCCCTGCCAGTCGAGGCAGCCATGGTCGCGCATGCCCAGCCTGTCCCGGCACCAGTCGACCAGTTCGCCATGGCTGCCGATGCGCTGGCTCCAGCCTTCGGGCAGGTCGAGCAGGCGCTGCAGCGCGTCGTTCCAGGCGGCAAGCTGGCCATTGCCATCGAACACGCAGACCCCCTCGGACAGATTGTCCAGCGTGGATTGCAGCACGATGTTGCGCTCGGCCAGTTCGCGCGCCCGCTCCCGCGCGTCCTCGGTCTTGACCTCGGTGATGTCGGTATAGATGCCGACGATGCCGCCCTCGCTGGTGCGCAGTTCGTTGATCTGCACCCAGCGCCCGTCGGCCAGCGCCTGCACATGGCCGCCATCGGCGATGCCGTGGCGGGCCAGCCGTTCCGACACCCAGCGGTCGGGCGCCACCAGCGATCCGATCGGCCGGTCATGGTCGGCGGCGAGGCGGGCGATCTCGTCGAAGCTCATGCCCTCGCGCACATGCGCCGCGATTTCCGGCCAGAAACTCAGATAGGCTTCGTTGAACAATATCAGCCGGTCATTGGCGTCGAAAAGGATGAAGCCCTCATTGATCGAATCGATGGCATCGCGCAGGCGCATGCGCGCGGCGTCCGCCGTCTCATGCGCGCTGGCCAGATCGACATTGGCCTGGGCAAGGCGCGCGAGCGCGTCTTCCAACTGGCTGGTGCGGTCGCGGACCATTCCCTCCAGCGAAATCGCGGTCTCGAACATCGAAAAGGCATTGCCGGCCATGTCGCTGGCACGCTCCACCCGATCGATCAGCGCGGCATTGATCTTCCGCAACTTGCGGATTTCCTCGCGCAGCGCCGCCTTTTCAGGATCGTCATCCAGCACCGAAGGGGAAGAAGGAAGAGGATCGTTCATCGGCCGATGGCAAGCCCGCTGAAGGTCTGGTTGACGTGCAGGGCGTGATATTGCTCGCCATAAGTGTTGAAGCCGATCACCCGGTTGCGGGCGTAGAGCCGCGACACGTCGCGCGCAATCTGGCGCTGTTCGGCGTCGATGCGGTTGAGCACGCAGTCGAAGGCGATGATGCGGTCGACATCGCCGATGGTCGTCGCGATATCCTGGAACAGCGTTTCCATGCCGGCGATGCGGTCCACCGGCTCACCCACCGCCAGCACGATCCCCTCGTCGATCGCGCAGTAGAAGGTCAGGCTGCCATCGGCATTGGCGCTCTGGATCGACCGGACATGATATTCGCCGCCCGCGCGCACCATCGGCGGGTGGGAGGCGAAGAAGCGCAGGCCCAGTTCCTCACCCGCATGGCCCGCCAGGCGCAGATATTCCTGCGCCGCCGGCTCCGCGTTGATCTCCGTGACAATGCGGTCCTCGGGGATCGCGCCGGTGATCACCATCTTTGCCGGGCCGGGCCGGTAATGCTGCGCCTTGAACACATGCATCGGCCGGGGGGAGGAGAGGATGGCGACCACGGCGGCGCGGCCATGGAAGCGCCCGCCCTCGAAAATCCCCGTCTCCCGGAACGCCATGCCATCGCCGGAGGAGCCGCCGATCAGCGGAATGTCGCCCAGCGCATCCTGGATGGTCATGGTCAGCAGTTCCTCGCGGTGCGAGAGCCCGTCGACCAGGAACAGCGCCACATGGTTGATCCGGTCGCCCAGATGCCGGCTGTCCCGCTCCGCCACCGCCGCCAGCGTGCGGATGGTTTCGCGCGCGGCCACCGGATCGAAATGGGCGATGTCGTCGAAACAGTGGGAGATCATGTGGAAGCCGTCCCGCGGGAAGCCGATGACGGTCAGGCTGTCCTGGTCATAGCCGTCCTGCGTCAGCTCGCCCGAGCTGGTGCAGCCGATGACGGTCACGCCCTCGCTCCTGCGGTTGATCGCGCGGGACAGGTCGTCGCGGTCATAGCGGTGCGAGCAGAAGACCAGCGCGCCGGCCAGCGGCTCGTCCCCCACCAGCCCCATGATCTCGCGCATGGCATCGGCCGGGTCTTCCGCATGGCTGCAGGCAAAGGCTATTCCCGGCGCCAGTACAGTCATCACATTCTCCCCACTTTTCCCGTCTTTTGCGGGATTTATGCACCTTCTGCGATGGCATTGCCATCATCATTGCCACCATTGCCGTGGCTATCTTCATGCGGCACCAGCCGCCGCCTGATGCGGCGCATGCCCAGGAAGACGCACGCCACGATCACCGGCGCGGCCAGCCCGAGGATGAGGGTGGAGGATGGATGCGCATGGACTTTCTCCCATGCCTTCACGGGATAACCGATCAGGCCGAGGAGGTAATAGCTGATCGCGACGGCCGAGAGACCCTCGACCAAATGTTGAAGCTGCAATTGCAGCCGCGCGCTGCGGTCCATGGAGTGCAGCAGCCGCGCATTCTGGTTCTCGATATGGGTTTCGATGCGGGTGCGCAGCAGCGCGGTGAACTGGGCGGCGCGTCCGTTGAGCAGCGCCAGCCGGTCCGACAGCGCGGCGCAGGTGCGCACCGCCGGGTGAAAGCGGCGGCCGATGAAGTCGGTGAGCGACTGGAAGCCGGCAATGGGCACGACTTGAAGCTCGGCCAGCCGGTCCGCGACGATCACCGCATAGGCGGCGGTCGCGCTCAGCCGATAGTCGCAGCCCGAGGCCGCCGCCAGCAACTGCGCCGACTGGCTGGTCAGCGCATCCAGCAATTCGTCGTCGCGCCGGTCCTTGACATGCAGCATCTGGCCGATGCGGGCGAGCGCGCCCTCGACCGCGTCCAGCCGGGGCCAGGTCTCCTGCACCACCGGCAGGCCGAGCAGGGCGAGGTTGCGATAATTGCCCAGCTCCTGCAGCCGCTGGACGCAACGGGCGAGGTCGGACGCCGGCAGGCCGTTGGCGGCCACCACCATGCGGCCATAGCCATCCTCATGGATGCGGAAATCGGTCCAGATCCGCGCCCCGCCCGCGACATGGCAGCTCACCAGATGGGATGGGCGGAAGGCGGCGGCGCCGACCGGGGCTTCGGCCTCGCGGTCGTCGGCGACAATGAGGACGCGGGTCGCGCGGATGACGCTGCCGGGCAACGCCTCGGCCCACCGCACCGCTTCGGCCGCGCGAGCCCGGGCTGGCCCATCGGTGGACCCACCGGCAGGCCCACCGGCAGGCGTCGTCCAGCCGAGCGGCAGCGCCGCGTCGTCCGTCAGGGTCAGCGTGACGGTGCTGGCCTCGCTATGCCGTTCCCATGTGGCGCGGATGCTGCCGGGCCACAGCCCCTCCGCATGGCGCACGCCCTCGACCGCGCCGACACCGGGCAGGGTGGCAAGCGCCGTCCGCTCCGCCGCGCGATCCCCGGGCGGGACCAGCCGCACGAGCTGGATCGTCTGCGCGGGCGGCGCGATGGCCGGGAAGCGGCGCAGATGCATCTCGCCCACCACCTGGCGCCGCAACGGATGTTCGGCAAAGGGCGTGCCCATGCTCATCTCAGGCGCCCCGCGGCGGCTCTCCGGCGGCTTCCAGCAGGGCGGCCTCCTCGTCCGTGAACAGGCGGGAGCGGATGATGAAGCGCTGTCCCTCCGGGCTTTCCAGCGACATGCCCGCGCCGCGCCCCGGCACGGCGTCGATGGTGATCTGGGTATGCCGCCAATAGGCGAACTGCGCCGCGCCGATCCACACCGGCACGTCGCCGGCCACCATGCCCAGCAGCACGTCCTGCGCGCCGACCTTGAATTCGCCGCGCGGGAAGCACATCGGCGCCGATCCGTCGCAGCAGCCGCCGGACTGATGGAACATCAGCGGGCCGTGCATGGCCGCCACCTTCGCGATCAGCATGTCGGCAGCCGGTGTCGTGAGAATGCGCGGGGGTAATGCCGTCATGGCCTGCATCTCCTGAGCGGGAAAAGCCGGAAAAGCGTATCGGCGGACATCCCGAGATGCCCGCCGAAATCCGCGGCGCCGCCCCTTGAGGAGAGGGAAGAATGGTGCGGCGCCGTCCAGTGGGCCGGGCCGTCAGGCACCGGCCCGCCGGAAGCTCAGAAGAAGCCGAGTGCCTTCGGGCTGTAGCTCACCAGCAGGTTCTTGGTCTGCTGATAATGGTCCAGCATCATCTTGTGGTTTTCCCGCCCGATGCCCGACTGCTTGTAGCCGCCGAACGCCGCATGCGCGGGATAGGCATGGTAGCAGTTGGTCCACACGCGGCCCGCCTGGATGGCGCGGCCGAAGCGATAGGCGCGGGTGCCGTCGCGGGTCCACACGCCGGCGCCAAGGCCGTAGAGCGTGTCGTTGGCGATGGCGAGCGCTTCGGCTTCGTCCTTGAACGTCGTGACGGCCAGGACCGGGCCGAAGATTTCCTCCTGGAAAATCCGCATCTTGTTGTGGCCCTTGAGCACGGTCGGGGTCACATAATAGCCTTCGCTCAACTCGCCATCCAGCGTGGCGCGCTCGCCGCCGGTCAGCAGTTCCGCGCCCTCGTCCAGGCCGATCTTGATGTAGGAGAGGATCTTCTCCAGCTGATCGTTGGATGCCTGGGCGCCGATCATCGTGTCGGGATCGAGCGGGCTGCCCTGCTTGATCGCCTTCACCCGTTCGATGGCCCGTTCGATGAACTTCTCGTAGATCGATTCCTGGATCAGCGCGCGGCTGGGGCACGTGCAGACCTCGCCCTGGTTGAGCGCGAACATCGCAAAGCCTTCCAGGCATTTGTCGAAATAATCGTCGTCCGTGTCCATCACATCGGCGAAGAAGATGTTGGGCGACTTGCCGCCCAGCTCCAGCGTGACCGGGATCAGGTTTTCCGACGCATATTGCATGATGAGGCGGCCGGTGGTCGTCTCGCCGGTGAACGCGATCTTGCTGATCCGCTTGTTGCTGGCGAGCGGCTTGCCCGCTTCCACGCCAAAGCCGTTGACGATGTTGAGCACGCCGGGCGGCAGCAGGTCGCCGATGATCTCGGCCAGTACCAGTATCGACATCGGCGTCTGCTCGGCGGGTTTCAGCACCACGCAATTGCCCGCGCCCAGCGCCGGGGCGAGCTTCCACACCGCCATCAGGATCGGGAAGTTCCAGGGGATGATCTGGCCGACCACGCCCAGCGGTTCGTGGAAATGATAGGCGATGGTGTCATGGTCGATCTCGCTGATCGAGCCTTCCTGCGCGCGGACGCAACCGGCGAAATAGCGGAAATGGTCGACGGCAAGCGGCACGTCGGCATGAGTCGTCTCGCGGATCGGCTTGCCGTTGTCGATCGTCTCGGCCAGTGCGATGATGTCCAGATTGGCTTCGATCCGGTCGGCCATCTTGTTGAGGATATTGGCGCGCTCGGCCGGGGAGGTCTTGCCCCAGGCGTCCTTTGCCTTGTGCGCGGCGTCAAGCGCCAGCTCGATATCGGCGGCGGTGCCGCGCGCCACCTGGCAGATGACCTGGCCGGTGACGGGCGAGATATTGTCGAAATACTGGCCCGTGGCCGGCGCGACCCACTGGCCGCCGATATAATTGTCGTAACGCTCCTTGATGAGCGTCTGTCCTGCGAATTTTTCCATCGCCTGCTGCAGCATTGTCCGTCTCCCGTGAATTTTTGGGTTCCGGATAAAAATCGCGCCGGGGCGGCCGTGGTGCAATTGGACCTTTGGTCAACCGGCGATGGGTGACACCGTGCCTGCGACAAACGGAAAGGGGCGGCCGATTGCGCAGCCGCCCCTTTCGTTGTCTTCGCCTCCGATGGCGCGCGCCGATCAGACGTCGAGATTGGCGACGTTCAGCGCATTGTCCTGGATGAACTCGCGGCGCGGCTCCACCACGTCGCCCATCAGGCGGGTGAAGATCTCGTCCGCGATGTCCGCCTGCGCCACTTCCACCCGCAGCATCGAGCGGTTGTTGGGGTCGAGCGTGGTTTCCCACAGCTGGTCGGCGTTCATCTCGCCAAGGCCCTTGTAGCGTTGGATGGAGAGGCCCTTGCGCCCCGCCGCCAGGATCGCGTCCAGCAATTCGCTGGGTCGCGAGACCACGATGCCCTTGGCCGCGACGGCGGGCAGGTCGTCGCCATCGGTGGCGTCCTCGGCCGCGGCGGCCGCCTTGGCCGTCACCAGCCGGCTCGCGCCCTGGTAGCTGGCGGTCTGCTCGCCGGCCAGCGTGTGCAGCTTGCGCGCCTCGGCCGAATCGATGAAGCTCGCCTCGATCACATGATGGTCGGTGACGCCGCGCCATGCGCGTTCGAAATGGAAGCCGCCTTCGGCCGCGATACGCGCGGTCCACTGCGCTTCCCTGTCGTGCATGCCGATCCACCTGACCGCTTCGGCCAGCCGCACGGTGCGGGCGTCGTCGGACAGCTCATGGTCGAGCGCACCGGCAAGGCCGAGCGCTTCGATGATGTTCGCGTCATAGCGGCGCGGCACATAGCGGGCGAGCATGCGCATGCGGCGCGCATGGTCGATCAGGCTGCGCAGATCCTCGCCAGAACGCACGCCCTCGGGCGTTTCCAGCACCATCGTGTCGACGCCATTGTCGACCAGATACTGCTCCAGCGCGGCTTCGTTCTTCAGATAGACTTCGCTGCGCCCGCGCGTCGCCTTGTAGAGCGGCGGCTGGGCGATGAAGAGATGCCCGTTCTCGATGATATGCGGCATCTGGCGATAGAAGAAGGTGAGCAGCAGCGTGCGGATATGGGCGCCGTCCACGTCCGCGTCGGTCATGATGATGATCTTGTGGTAGCGCAGCTTCTCGATGTTGAAATCGTCGCGGATACCGGTGCCCATCGCCTGGATGAGCGTGCCGACTTCCTTCGACGAGAGCATGCGGTCGAAACGGGCGCGCTCCACGTTCAGGATCTTGCCCTTCAGCGGCAGGATCGCCTGATAATGCCGGTCGCGACCCTGCTTGGCGGAACCGCCTGCCGAATCACCCTCGACCAGATAGAGTTCGCACTTGGCGGGGTCGCGTTCCTGGCAGTCGGCGAGCTTGCCGGGCAGGGAGGCGATGTCCATCACGCCCTTGCGCCGGGTCAGCTCGCGCGCCTTCTTGGCGGCTTCGCGGGCGGCGGCGGCGTCGATCACCTTCTGCACGATCATCTTGCCGTGCGCGGGGTTCTCCTCCAGCCATTCCGCCATCTTGTCGGCCATCAGGCTTTCCAGCGGCTGGCGCACTTCGGAGGAGACCAGCTTGTCCTTGGTCTGGCTGCTGAACTTGGGATCGGGCAGCTTGACCGAGACGATGGCGGTCAGCCCCTCACGCATGTCCTCGCCGGTCAGCGAGACCTTTTCCTTCTTCAACATGCCCGACTTGTCGGCATAATTGTTGAGCGTGCGGGTCAGCGCCGCGCGGAAGGCTGCAAGGTGCGTGCCGCCGTCGCGCTGCGGGATGTTGTTGGTGAAGCAGAGCACATTTTCATAATAGCTGTCGTTCCACTCCAGCGCGACGTCGATGGTCACATCGTCGCGCGTGCCGGAAATGGCGATGGGCTCGGGCATCAGCGGCGCCTTGGTGCGGTCGAGATATTTGACGAAGGCCGCGATGCCGCCCTCATAATAAAGCTCGACCGTCTTGCTTTCCTCGTGCCGCGCGTCGGTCAGGAACAGGCGCACGCCGCTGTTGAGGAAGGCCAGCTCGCGATAGCGATGCTCCAGCTTGTCGAAATCATATTCGGTCACGTTCTTGAACGTGTCGGTCGAGAACATGAAGGTGACGCGCGTGCCCTTCTTGCCCGCGTCCGCCGGGCCGATCACCTTGAGCGGCGCTTCGGCGTCGCCATGGCGGAAGCGCATCCAGTGCTCCTGCCCGTCGCGCCAGATATTCAGCTCCAGCCAGTCGGACAGTGCGTTCACCACGGAAACGCCCACGCCGTGCAGGCCGCCGGAGACCTTGTAGGCATTGTCGTCGGATGTGTTCTCGAACTTCCCGCCCGCGTGCAGCTGGGTCATGATGACTTCGGCGGCCGACACGCCCTCTTCGGTGTGGATGCCCGTCGGGATGCCGCGGCCATTGTCCTGGACGCTCACCGATCCGTCCGGGTTCAGGGTGATGTCGATGCGGTCGCAATGGCCGGCCAGCGCCTCGTCGATGGCGTTGTCCGAAACCTCGAACACCATGTGGTGCAGGCCCGATCCATCGTCGGTATCGCCGATATACATGCCGGGCCGTTTGCGCACGGCATCCAGGCCTTTCAGCACCTTGATGCTGTCGGCGCCATATTCATTGCTGTTGGGGCTGTTGTGGGTGTCTTCGCTCATGCGGAGCATATAGGGACTGAGGCGAAGAAACTAAAGTGAAACATGGCCATGGGCCGGGGCGCTTCTATGCGGCGCACTTATGGGCTATCGGCATGTCATGCGGTGCCGTTTCATTCTCGCTTTCGGGCTCATGGCGGCATTGCCGCTGGCCGCCTGTTCCGACAGTCGCGACGTGATGGACGAGCTGCCCAACAGCTCGCTTGCCGGCGCCCCGCGGGAGGATGTGCCCGAAAGCCGGATGGAAGCGCCGCTCGCCCGACCCGTGACCATCGGCGAGGATGGCCCGCGCCTCGACGCCTGTGGCGCGCTGGGCGTGGTGCGGCGCATCGGCAAGGGCGCGCTGGCGCTGCGCGCGGCCCCCTTCAGCGACGCGAGGAGCCTTGCCGAGCTGCCGGAGGGCGCGCGGCTGCATGTCTGCACCCGCAGCCTGGACCAGAAATGGCTTGGCGTCGTGGTGGCGCAGGATGTGGATGCCGCGCAGGCGCCGGCCATCGGCAACGAGGCTTTCGGCAACGACGCTATCGGGAAGAACGGCACCGGCAAGGACAGCACGGGCGCTGCCGATGCGGTTTCGGCGGCGCCCGTGCCTGTCATCGATTGCGGAGTCTCCTCGCCGGTCGAAAGCCGCCGGCCCTATCGCGGGCCGTGCCGCAGCGGCTGGGTATCCAGCGCCTATGTGGCGCTGGTGGCGGGCTGATCCACCTTACACGCTGCCCAGAAAGTCCATCTTGCCCACCGGCACGCCCTTGTGCCGCAGCAGCGCATAGGCGGTGGTCACATGGAAGAAAAAATTCGGCAGTGCGAAATGCTGCACATAGCTGAGGCCCGTAAAGGTGACGCTGCGGCTGGCCGTTTCGAACAGGACGGTCGCGTCCTCCTTGCCGGTCAGCGCGTCGGCGGGCGCCGCCTCAAGAAAGGCGATGGTGCGCGCGATGCGGCCCTGCAGATCCTCGAAGCTGGCTTCATCGTCCGGGAATGCCGCATTGGGCACGCCGCCGACGCGCACCAGCGTGCCCTTGGCCGTATCGCTCGCGCGCTGGATCTGGGCGATGAGCGGCGCCATGTCGGGGAACAGCCGAGCCTCCAGCAGGTCGGCATGGGGGATGCCCTGTCCGTCCGCAAAGGCGCGGCCCTTGTCGAGAAAGGCGGAAAGGTTGCGCAGGGCGCGGGTGAAGACCGGCACGGTCATGTCATGAAGCGTTGTCATCGCCGCCAGATAGGGTGCCGCCGCATCCTCGGAAAGGGGCGTGGCCCTCAGGCTGCCTCATATGCCACCGGCGCGGGCGGTCGCTCGACAATCATGAACCATGGCAGGGCATGGTGGACGACCCAGCCGATGCTGACCGCATACAGCGCGGTGCCCACCCCGAGCGTGCCGCCCAGCAGCCAGCCGATGGCGAGCACGGACAGTTCGATGGCCGTCCGCACATATTTGACCGGCCAGCCGGTGCGGCGGCAGAAGCCCGTCATCAGCCCGTCGCGCGGGCCGGGGCCAAGGCCGGCACCGATATAGGCCCCGCCCGCAATGCCGTTGAGCACGATGCCCGCCGCCAGCATCGCAAAGCGCGCGGCATAGCCTTCGGGCGTGGGCACGAAGGGGAGTGTCAGGTCGACCACCGTGCCGATCAGCGCGATGTTGCAGACGGTGCCGATCCCCGGCCGCTGGCGCAGCGGAATCCACAGCAAGAGCACCAGCAGCCCGATGACGTTCACCGTCATCCCGAAACTGAGGCCAAGGCGCGGCGCCAGCCCCTGATGCAGCACATCCCAGGGGTCGAGCCCCAGATTGGCGCGCAACATCAACGCCATGGAGGCGCCATAGAGGCTCTGGCCCCAGATCAGCTGGAACAGTCTGCGATACATCATGACAAGGCCAATGATGGGAATTGGCATTGAAATAAAGGTCCGATCATGAAAGAGTGGCTCTATGAGTATCTCCTCCCTCGGCGCCGCGTCGCTCGTTCGTCACCTCGGCAACTGGCGCAGCAGCGGCAATGGCGATCCGGCCTATCGCCAGCTGGCGCGCGCGCTGAAGCTGCTGGTGCTGGACGGGCGCGTGGGCCTTGGCATCCGCTTTCCCGGCGAACGGGAGCTGGCGCAGGCATTGGGCATCAGCCGCACGACCGTCGCCGCCGCCTTCGACCAGTTGCGTGACGAGGGCTATCTGCAAAGCCGGCAGGGGTCGGGCAGCGTCACCCGCATCCCGGCGGGCGGCACGGCCGACGCGGCCACCTATGGTCTCGACACCACGGAGCGCGACGGCATCATCAACTGGACGGCCGCCGCGCTGCCCGCGCCCGAAACCGTGTGGCATGCCTATGAAGCGGCGCTGGGCCAGTTGCCGGCCTGGCTTTCCGGCCTTGGCTATGACGCGCTGGGCATCCCGCGCCTGCGGCAGGCGATCGCGGCGGATTACGCCCGGCGCGGCTGCCTCACCGATCCCGCGCAGATCATGGTGACGAACGGCGCGCAGCACGCCCTCGCGCTCATTCTGCGGCTGATGGCAGCGCCGGGCGACCGCATCGTCGTAGACCATCCGACCTATCACAACGCGCTTTTCAGCATCCAGAAGAGCAATTGCGTGCCGGTGCCCGTGGGCCTGCCGAACGAGGGTTGGGATATCGACGCGATCGACGCCAGCTTCCGCCAGACCGGGCCGCGCCTTGCCTATATCATCGCCGATTTCCACAACCCCACCGGCCGCATCATGGATGTCGCCACCCGCCGCGCGCTGGTGGAGGTGGCGGAGCGCAGCCGCACGCCGCTGTTGATCGATGAGACGATGGCGGACATGGCGCTGGACGGCGACCTGCTGGGCGGGGCGCTCTTGCCGCCGCCGGTCGCGGCCTTCGACCGCAGCAGCACGCGTGTCATCAGCATCGGCTCGGCCAGCAAGCGGCTGTGGGGCGGGTTGCGCATCGGCTGGGTGCGGGCGGACGAGCAGACCATCGCCGCGCTGGGCCGCATCCGCGCCACCATCGACATGGCGACGCCCATCGTGGACCAGCTTGCCGTCGCCGCGCTGCTGGATGGCACGGTGACGGGCGGGGCGGACCGGCGGGCGATGCTGCGCGACCGGCGCGACCGGATGGTGGCGCTGCTCGCCCGGCACCTGCCCGACTGGCGCGTGCCGGTGCCGCCCGGCGGCCTCTCGCTCTGGGCGGAACTGCCCCGGCCGCAGGCCAGCGCGCTCGCCGCCATGGCGCACAGCCAGGGGCTGCTGGTCGCGCCGGGGCCGCGCTTTGGCGTCAACGGCGCGTTCGAACGCTTCGTGCGCCTGCCCTTCACCTTGCCCGATGCGCAGATCGAACCGGCGATAGAGCGTCTCGCCGCCGCCGCCTTCCGCCTGGAAAACCGCGCCCCGCCGGGTCTTGATTCCAGTGCCTGGGCGCTGGAGGCCGACCGGGTGATCTAGAGCATTCTGAAGTCGGCTGGAACAGCCGGCGGCTCGCAGAATGCGGAAAACAAAAGACCATCAGAGCGGTGAACGATTCAATCCAATCGTTCACTGCTCCAGGCTCGCCTGCACCGCATGGCGCGGGCCCCTAGGCGGTCGCCAGCCGCTGTTTCCGCACGGTGCGGATCGAATCGATGGTGAAGATGGCAAGCCCCGTCCAGATCACCGCGAAGGCGGCAAGCTGGCCGCCGCCCAGATGCTCGCCATAGAGCAGCAGGCCGACCAGGAACTGCAGCGTCGGCGCCAGATATTGCAGCAGGCCCAGCGCCGACAGCGGCATCCGCCGCGCGGCGGTGGCGAACAGCAGCAGGGGCACCGACGTCACGATGCCGCTCAGCGCCAACAGGATGCTGGTCCTTGCGTCGCTCCCGAAATGCAGCGCGCCGGTGCCTGCAAGCCAGATCAGATAGACCGCGGCAAGCGGCGAGAGGATCAGCGTCTCCGCGGCCAGCCCCTGGCGCGGGCCGATGGGCGCCACCTTGCGGATCAGGGCATAGAGGGCGAAACTGAAGGCCAGCGCCAGGCTGATCCACAGCGTTTCCAGCGCGGAGACCGCCATCATCGCCACGCCGGCCGCCGCGCACAGGATGGCCACGCTCTGCAGCCCGCGCAGTCTTTCCTTCAGCACCAGCACGCCGAGCGCGACATTGACCAGAGGGTTCAGGAAATAGCCAAGGCTGGCGCCCAATATATGCCCCTGGCCGACCGCCCAGATATAGACGAGCCAGTTGATCCCGATCAGCGCCGCGCTGCCCGCCATCGCCAGCATGATCGGGCCATTGCGCACATTGCGCCTGAATTCGCGCAGCGCGCCGGTCGCGCCCAGAATGCCGGCCATCAGCAGCAGCGACCAGAGGATGCGGTTCGCGACCACCTCCGCAGCGCCGACATCGGGCAGCAGCTTGAAATAGATCGGCAACAGCCCCCACAGCAGATAGGCGGCGATGCCATGGGGCAGGCCACTGGCTTCCTTTTGCCGTTGCGTTTCGCTCCCCGTCGCGCTCACACGATGCCGCCGCCCAGCACCAGCCGCAGCACGCCCAGCCCGGCCACGATCAGGCAGAAATTGCGCCCGCCATTGCTGCGGGAAAACAGGCCGACAAAGGCGCCGATCAAGGCGAACGGCACGAGAATCCAGTTGAACCAGCCGGTCAGAGGGATCACCGTCGGGATCATGAGGATCAGCGTGGCAATGCCGATCAGGGCGGACAGCAGGTTCAGCATCACGCCTAGATGGGTCGATATCGCGGCACACGCAACAGGCCGCCTGAGAAAGACTGGCTCCTTGAAAGATTGGCCTATTGGGAACCGGGTCGCCAAAAGATGGTCCCGTATCGGCGCGGGGAGGCAGCGTTAAGGGAAAATTTGCCAGTTAACCTTTTCCCCTTACGGAAAATTAACGCTGTATCATCAACGCTGCGCCGTGATTGCCCGGTCGGGTCTTGGGACGGGTCTCTGGGAGTACCGATATATGGCCGTGCCTGTTCTGCCGATCGCGACGGTGCTCGTCGCCCTGCCGCTTTGCCTTGCCGCCTGCGGGCGCGGCAATGATGCGAGCAATCTCGCCGCGCTCGATGCGGCGCTGACCAATGGCGTTGCCGATCCTGCGCTCAGGGGGGCGCTGGAGGACCAGATCGTCGTCGATCCCCAATTGACGGACCAGGCCAATCCCAATGCGGTGCGGCCGCCCGACCGGCCCGTGGACGGCGCCGTGCCGGTGCTGAAGGGCGATGCGAAGGCTGCGGCCGATGCGGCGACGCGGCTGGCCGGCGGCGCGCTGATGCACGCGCCCGCCGCCGTGCCCGCCAGCGCCGGCGACACGCCGCTGACGCTGGGGGCGCTCGCTCGCCGGCAGCAGGGCGCGCGCGCGGGATGCGCCGCAAGGATCGACTATGGCATGCAGTGGGCGCAGCGCCTGCCGCAGGATTTCCCGATCTATCCCAGGGCCCGCCTGACCGAGGCCGCGGGCGCGGACGGCGTGGACTGCAAGATTCGCGCGGCGAGTTTCGTGACGGACGTGCCGATGCAGGCCGCCATCGACTTCTATTATACCCGCGCCCGGCGCGCCGGCTATGATGCCAGCCATGAAGTGCTGGACGGGCAGCATATGCTGGGCGGCGTCCGCACGGCCGACGGCGGCGCCTATGTCGTCGGCTTCAGCGCCGCGCCGGGTGGCGGCACGACCGTCGACCTGATCGCCAACAGCGGCCTGTAGGGCCGACGGACATTCTGCCCATATGGGCCTGAACTATTCCGCCGCGTTGCCCGCCGCTTCGGCCTTGCCAGCGGGTGCCGGGGCCTTGGCCGTCGCCGCGTCGAACACCCGGAGCGTATCCAGCGTCTGCTCGGCGATCTGCATATATTGTTCGCTCAGCAGCTCGGGATAGACGAAGGTCGCGGTGATCAGCGAGCCGTCCTGCTTGCGGATCATCCGCACGGCGACATTATTGCCTTCGCCGTCATTGGCGGTGCCGCGATATTCGCTCTGGCCGACGAAACTGCCGTCGACCGCTTCGG
Organism: Sphingobium aquiterrae; assembly: GCF_037154135.1. Lineage (NCBI taxonomy): Bacteria > Pseudomonadati > Pseudomonadota > Alphaproteobacteria > Sphingomonadales > Sphingobiaceae > Sphingobium > Sphingobium aquiterrae. The sequence goes on along the minus strand of NZ_JBANFL010000003.1, from coordinate 236,656 downwards.
AGCCCTCGTTCATCACCTCGACGACCTGCTGCAGGTCCCTGTCGTTGCTGTTGGCCGACCAGAACACCCGGATTTCCGCCCCGGCGCCCGGGTCCGACGCGACGACGCCCATGTCGTTGCTGGCGGCGGCATCGCGGGCCCAGCCTTCGGGCAGCAGCACGGAAAAGCCGTGCGGGTCGTTCACATAATTGCGGCTGGCGGCGCCCAGCTCGTCCTTTTCGGCCTTTTCCGCCTTCAGCAGTTCCGCGCGGGAGGCATTGGCCAGTTCATTGGCGGAGGGCAGGTCGTCCACCGATTCCTGTCGGCCGCAGCCGGCGAGCAGCAGGACAGCGAGGGAAATCGAGGCGAAGCGCGGGGGAAGAGCTTTCATGGCCCCAGCCAAAGCATAGGCGGCGTCCGATTTCAATCTATGGTGCGCCGACCGGAGCAGATAGCCGCCATTGCCGGCCGGCCCCGCGCGCGCGCCTGTCGGCTCTCGGGCCGGTTCTCGGGCCGGCCCTCAGGCGGCGCTCTCGATCCCCAGTTCGGCGAGCTTGCGGTAAAGCGTCGAGCGGCCGATGCCCAGGCGCCGCGCCACTTCCGTCATGCGTCCGCGATAATGGCCGATGGCAAGGCGGATGACGTCCGCCTCGATATCGGTCAGCGCGCGGACATGGCCGTCTTCCTCGAACAGGGTGACGCCGGCCGCATCCTGATGCGAAACCTGCGACACCGTCCTGCCGCCGGTCCGGCGGGCGGTGATCTGGGCGGCGATCTGGGGGAAGTCCTGCGGCGTCAGCGCGTCGCCCTCGCACAGCACGGCGGCGCGGAAGAGGGCGTTCTGCAACTGGCGGACATTGCCCGGCCAGTCATGCTGCATCAGCAGCGCCAGCGCCTCCGCCGTGATGCCCAGGCTGCGCAGCCCCGGCTGCCCGGCGATGCGGGCAAGCAGGTGGCGGGACAATGCGGGCACGTCGCCCCCGCGTTCGCGCAGCGGCGGCACCGTCACCTGCACCACGTTCAGGCGGTAATAGAGATCCTCGCGGAAGCGCCCGGCCTCCACCTCGTCGGCCAGCGTCTTGTTGGTCGCCGCGATCACGCGCACGTCGACATGGGACGGCATGCGCGCGCCGATCGGCTGCACCTCGCCATCCTGCAGCACGCGCAGCAGCTTCACCTGCGCGTCGAGCGGCAGTTCGCTGACCTCGTCCAGGAAGAGGGTGCCCATGTCCGCGGTGACGAAGCGGCCGACATGCCGGTCGAACGCGCCGGTGAAGGCGCCGCGCTCATGGCCGAACAGCTCCGATTCGACCAGGTTCGGCGGAATCGCGCCGCAATTCACCGTCACCATCTGCTGCCGGAATCGCGGGGATGCGGCATGGATCGCGCGGGCCATTACATCCTTGCCGACGCCGCTTTCGCCCTCGATCAGCACCGGCACGCGCGCGCGCGCGGCCTTTGCCGCTACGGCCAGCGCGGCGCGGAACAGGGGGGCGGAACCGACAATCTCTTCAAACGCTAGCGGCGCGGATATTTTTTCTGTCAGCGGGCGAAGCTCACCTGCGTCCGCGCCGTCGCTGAGCGTCGCGTTAAGCGCGGCGAGCAGCCGGTCCGGCGCGATCGGCTTGGACAGATAGTCCGTCGCGCCCGCCCGCATCGCATCCACCGCCACGGCCACGCTGTTATGCGCCGTCAGGATCAGGATGGGCAGCGCCGGCCGCTGTACCCTGATCTCGCGGATAAGCTCTGCGGGCTGATATTCCGGGCTCCACTGGTCGATGACGATCGCGTCCAGCCGCATCCCGTCCTGCGTGCCCAGCATGGCCATCGCCATTTCGCCGTCATTGGCGAACAGCGTGCGCCATCCCGCGCGGGCGGCAAGCGCCGACACCAGCCGGCGCTGCGCCGGTTCGTCGTCGATCAGCATCAGATATGGAACACCGCTGTGCAAGCTTAACCAACCCCCTGCAATTGATAGGAGCAGATGCTATTGCCTTGGGGTAAAGGGCCGATTAATCCCGCCCGGTAACGGCGAGTTTTTCATGGCGGCCCCAGGAAGCGGCCGGGAATCCGCGTCGGTCTTGCGCACGGATCAATTGGGACAGGGGATTATTCATGGCTTCGGGCAACGACATGAAAAGCGCGACGGAAACCTATGCCGGCTTCGTCGGGCTGATGAAATGGGGCACGGTCGCCTGCGTCGCGGTGGCGGCGCTCGTCATTCTGCTGATCTCGAGCTGACCATCGCTTTTGGAGGGGGTGCGAAAGTTGAAAATAACCATCGTGAAAGAACAGGCCGCCGGCGAACGCCGCGTGGCCGCCACGCCTGAAACCGTAAAGAAATTCATTGCACTGGGCGCCGATGTGGCGGTGGAGGCGGGCGCCGGCCTGACCGCGTCGATTGCCGATGCGGATTATGCCGCGGCCGGCGCGACCGTGGGGCCGCGCGCCGATGTCGTCTCCGGCGCGGGCATCGTGCTGGGCGTTCAGGGGCCGGACCCGGAAAGCCTGGGCGGCGCCGCACCGGGCGCATGGATCGTCGCGGGCATGAACCCCTTTGGCGAGCGTGCCCGCGTCGATGCCTATGCGGCGGCGGGCTATGAGGCGCTGGCGATGGAGTTCATGCCGCGCATCACCCGCGCACAGTCGATGGACATCCTCTCCTCGCAGTCGAACCTCTCCGGCTACAAGGCGGTGCTCGACGCCGCGGCCGAATATGGCAAGGCCTTCCCGATGATGATGACGGCGGCGGGCACGGTGTCCGCCGCGCGCGTGTTCATCATGGGCGTGGGCGTGGCCGGGCTTCAGGCGATCGCTACCGCGCGCCGGCTGGGGGCCCAGGTTTCCGCGACCGACGTGCGCGCCGCGACCAAGGAGCAGATCGAATCGCTCGGCGCCAAGGGCATCTTCGTGGAGAAGGTGGCCGGCATCGAGGGCGAGGGCACCGGCGGCTACGCCACCGAGATGTCGGACGAATATAAGGCGGCGCAGGCCGAACTGGTCTCCAGCCACATCGCCAAGCAGGACATCGTGATCACCACCGCGCTGATCCCCGGCCGGCCCGCGCCGCGCCTCATCAGCGACGCGCAGATCGCCAGCATGAAGCCGGGCAGCGTCATCGTCGATCTGGCGGTGGAGCAGGGCGGCAATGTCGAAGGCGCCGTCGCCGGAGAGATCGTGGAGAAGCATGGGGTGAAGATCGTGGGGCATAAAAATGTGCCCTCGCGCCTTGCCACCGACACTTCGGCCCTGTTCTCGCGCAACCTCTACAACTTCCTGTCCGCCTTTTGGGACAAGGAGAAGGGGGCGCCGGTGCTGGACGAGGAAATCGGCAACGCCATCCGCCTGACGCAGGGCGGCAGGATCGTGAACGAGCGTTTGCTCTGATGTTTTTGGCCGCCCGGCCTACGCGCCGGGCCGGCAAAAGGGGGTCATCATGGACTTCATCTCCATTCTTTCGGTTTTCGTGCTGGCATGTTTCGTCGGCTATTATGTCGTCTGGTCGGTCACGCCGGCCCTGCACACGCCGCTGATGGCCGTCACCAACGCCATTTCGTCCGTCATCATCGTGGGCGCGCTGGTGGCGAGCGCGGAAGCGAACAGCGAGATCGCCAAATATATCGGCCTGCTCGCGGTCGTCTTCGCCAGCGTCAACATCTTCGGCGGCTTCGCGGTCACCGAACGCATGCTGGCCATGTACAAGAAGAAGGAGCGTAACTGATGCTGTACGCTCTTCCCGATTGGGTCGCGCCGCTCGCCTATCTGGTCGCCGGCATCTGTTTCATCCTCGCGCTGCGCGGGCTTTCGAGTCCCGCAAGCAGCCGTCGCGGCAACCGTTTCGGCATGGCCGGCATGGCGATTGCCGTGGCCACCACGCTCTATACGCATGAAATCGCCAATCTCTGGGAAATCCTGATCGCCATCGCCATTGGCGGCGGCATCGGCTTCGTCACCGCCCGCAAGATCGCGATGACGGACATGCCCCAGCTCGTGGCGGCCTTCCACAGCCTGGTCGGCCTTGCCGCCGTGGCGGTGGGTGTCGCGGCCTATATGAGCCCCGGCGCCTTCGGCATCCTGGATGCCGCGACGAACGAGATTCACCAGGCCAGCCGGATCGAGATGGGCCTTGGCGTCGCCATCGGCGCCATCACCTTTTCGGGTTCGGTCATCGCGTTCCTGAAATTGAACGGCAACATGTCGGGCAAGCCGATCATGCTGCCCGCCCGGCACCTCATCAACCTCGGCACGCTGGCCGCGATCATCGGCCTCATCGCCTTTTTCGTGACCGACCAGAGCCCCTGGGTATTCTGGACGGTGACGGCGCTGAGCTTCGTCATCGGTTTCCTGCTCATCATCCCCATCGGCGGCGCGGACATGCCGGTCGTCGTCTCGATGCTGAACAGCTATTCGGGCTGGGCCGCCGCGGCCATGGGCTTCACCCTGCACAACAGCGCGATGATCATCACCGGCGCGCTGGTGGGGTCTTCGGGTGCGATCCTCAGCTACATCATGTGCAAGGCGATGAACCGCAGCTTCATCAGCGTGATCGCGGGCGGCTTCGGCGCCGATGCCGGGCCTTCGGGCGCCGGCGGGCCGGTGGTCGACCGTCCGTACAAGCGCGGTTCGGCCGAGGACGCGGCGTTCCTGATGAAGCAGGCGGACAGCGTTATCATCGTGCCGGGCTATGGCATGGCGGTCAGCCAGGCCCAGCACGCGCTGCGCGAGATGGGCGACCTGCTCAAGAAGGAAGGCGTTTCGGTCAAATACGCCATTCACCCGGTCGCGGGCCGCATGCCCGGCCATATGAACGTGCTGCTCGCCGAAGCGAACGTGCCCTATGACGAGGTGTTCGAGCTGGAGGATATCAACAGCGAATTCGCCCAGACCGACGTCGCCTTCGTCATCGGCGCCAATGACGTGACCAACCCGGCGGCGAAGACCGACAAGTCCTCGCCGATCTACGGCATGCCCATCCTCGACGTCGCCAACGCCAAGACGGTGCTGTTCGTGAAGCGCTCCATGGGCGGCGCGGGCTATGCCGGCGTCGACAACGAGGTTTTCTACATGGACAACACCATGATGCTGCTGGCCGACGCCAAGAAGATGGTGGAAGAAATCGTCAAGGGGCTTGCGCACTGACGGCGGATCGCGCCATCCTGATGGCGGCGTAATATGAGGCCCCGCTGCCTTCCGCCAGGGAAGGGGGCGGGGCCTCTGCCGTCAGAGCGGCGCCTGAGGAAAGAGAAAATGGGAGCATCATGCGCAAAATCGGTCTTATCGGGGGTCTGAGCTGGACGTCCACCGCCCGCTACTATCAGATCATCAACGAGGCCGTGCATCGCGCCAGGGGGGGCTTCCACAGCGCGCCGCTGCTGGTCGAGAGCCTCGATTTCGCGGAGGTCGCCCGTTGTTCGTCCGACGACGACTGGGATTGCGCGTCCGGACCGCTGGTGTCCGCCGCCACCCGGCTGCAGGCGGGCGGGGCGGAGGCGCTGCTGATCTGCGCCAACAGCATGCACCGCATCTACGATCGCGTGCAGGAGGCGGTGCAGGTGCCCGTGATCCACATCGCCGAGGTGGTGGGCGAAAAGATGAAGGCGGACGGCATCCATTCCGCCGCCCTCGTGGGCACGCGCAATGTGATGACCGAGAAATTCTATCGCCAGCGCCTCGTCAGCCACGGCATTTCGCTGCTGCCGCCGGACATGGAGATGGCCGACCGGATCGACCGCATCGTCTATGACGAGCTGACCGTGGGCAAGATCAGCCGCGAATCCGAACGCTATATGAAATCGGAACTGACCGACATCGCCAAGGAGGCCGTGCAGGCCGTCGTGCTGGCCTGCACCGAGCTGGAGCTGATCGTCGACGTGAAGGCCAATGTGCTGCCGATCTACGATTGCACGTCCATCCATGCGAAGGCGGGCGTAGACTTCATTCTGGGCGGATGAAAAAAAGCGGGAGCGCGGCCATCGGCTACACCCCCGCTTTCCCCCTCTTAAGCCCTGAATTCCGTTATTTGAACGCCGAACTGATCGAGCAGGCGGCGGGCCCCAGGATGACGACGAACAGCGTCGGCAGGATGAAGAGGATCAGCGGCACGGTCATGATCGCGGGCAGGCGTGCGGCCTTCTCCTCCGCGCGCATCATGCGCTCGTTGCGGAATTCGGCCGACAACACGCGCAATGCCGAAGCGAGCGGCGTGCCGTATTTCTCCGTCTGCACCATGGTGGTGACGACGCCCTTGATCGCGTCCAGCTTCACGCGCTGGGCGAGGTTTTCGAAGGCCATGCGGCGTTCGGTCAGGAAGCTCAGCTCGATCGCGGTCAGCTGGAACTCGTCGCCCAGTTCGGGATAGGCGCGGCCCAGTTCCTTCGACACGCGGGCAAAGGCCGCGTCCACGGTCAGCCCCGCCTCGGCGCAGATGACCAGCAGGTCGAGCGCGTCCGGAATGCCCTTGCGGATCGCGGCGGACCGCTTGGTGATCTTGTTGCCGATATAGAGGTCGGGCGCCTTGTAGGAGAGCAGCAGCGCGACCGCGAAGGCGCCGAAGCGCTTCATCGGTCCCCAGTCCGGCAGCGTATCGAAGCCGTAGAGGAACAGCGCCGCGCTGCCGCCGACGAGGATCGGCATGATCATGCGGCCGAAGATGATGGCGACGGCCCAGTCCTTCGACCTGATGCCCGCCTGCGCCAGCTTCACCTGCGCGTCCTTCAGCTGGTCGTCCTGCAGCACCTTCAGGCTCGACAGGAAGGATCGCATCCGGTCGGTCGTCTGGTTCTTCTGCACCAGCTTGGCGCGGCGCTTCGCGGTCGAGGCGGTGATGCCGGCCTTCAGCTGTTCGCGGCGCTCGTTCAGCACCTTGACGCGCTTGGCCATCGGGTCGCGCACCGTGGTCGCGGCATAGATCGCCACCAGGATGGCAAAGGTCGCCAGCGCGGCCAGCAACGTGCCGATGTCGGTCGCGGTCAGGCCGAAAAGCGTGGCGCCGGGCGAAGGAAGGGCTTGCATGACTGTCTTCCCTCAGATTTCGAAGTTGATCATCTGCGACATGATGAACGCGCCTGTGCCCATCCAGCACATGCCGCCGATGCCGATCGTCTGCATCAGGCTCAGGCCGAACATCCGGCTGGGATCGGGCGTGAAGAACGGCATCATATAGTCGAAATTGATGTAGCTGATCAGGCCGAACACGATGAAGGGCAGCGCGCCGATGATATAGGCCGACGCCTTGGATTCCGACGACATCGCCTTGATCTTCAGCTTCATCTGCGCGCGCTGGCGCAGCACCGTGGCAAGGTTCTGCAGCGTTTCGGCAAGGTTGCCGCCGGTCTCGCGCTGGATGTTGAGCGTGATGCAGAAGAACTGGAATTCCGGCGTGCCCAGCCGATCGGCGGTTTCCTGCAGGGCCTGGTCCATCGTCTTGCCGATCTTGATCCGCTCGGTGACGAGGCGGAATTCCTCGCCCACCGGGCCGGGCACCTCGCTGGAGACCAGCCCCAGCGTCTCGGTGATCGGCAGGCCCGATCGCAGGCCGCGCACCAGCAGTTCCAACGCGTCGGGGAAGTTGACGGTGAACCGGTTGATCCGCTTGGCGATCAGCTTCGACACCCACCAGTGGGGCAGGCCAAGGCCGGCCGCCAGGCCCAGGAACAAGGCCAGCAGCGGCGGCCATCCCCGCACGATCATCACGGCAGTGAGCACCAGGAAGATCACGGAGCAGGCCGTCATATACTGGCCCAGTGTCCACTTCTTGCCGGTCATGCGGATGCGCTTGGCTAGCGTTTCGGGATTGGGCACCAGCGAGACGAGCAGCTTCATCTCCTCGCCGCGGCGATTGGAGATGGCCTTGCGCATCCGCGCTTCCAGCACGGACTCGGCGGTTTCGCTGTGCCGGCCGCGAATGGTGGCGATGCGGCGCGCGCCCGCCTTTTCGGCATTGGGGCCGGAAAAGGCAAAGATCACGAGCACCAGCATGCTCATCACCAGCCCGACAATCAGGAGCAGTTGAAAATCCATGTCACGCCTGTCCTATCGCAAGCTGTTCCATCACAAGCTGTCCTATCGCACGCGCCGGGGCGCGCATCGTCAACCCTTGGCCGCCAGCTCTTTGGCCTTCTTGCGCGGCAGCATCTTCGCAACCGAAAGCTTGCCGAGCAGCGAGGAGGATCGGGGCGCCTCGTCGGCGGCCCCGTCATCCTCTTCCACCGCGCCCAGCACCTGCTTCATCAGCGTGGCATAGGCGGCGCCGGTCTTGCTGTTCTTCGCCACTTCGGCAAAGCTCTTGCCGAGCTTGGCGGCCTGCGCGGCGTTGCGCACGTCGAAGGGGATGGCGATGTCCACCTTGCGCTCGATCGACTGTTCGAAATCCTTGCGCGTGATCTCCAGCGCGGTCGGCTGCACCCGGTTGGCGACCACGATGACCCGCGTCTGCGGCGCATTGCTCTTCAGCCAGGAGAGGATGCGGATGGAATCGCGCGCCGCCGCCAGCGTCAGCTCCGTCACCAGCACGGTCACGTTCACCTCGTTGATGAGGTGGGGATGCTGGATCAGCATGTTGCGGGGCAGGTCGATCACGCTGCATTCGAACGCGGCGCGGAATTCTTCCTGCAACTGGTAGAAGGCGCCGCCATCGGTCAGCATCGGCTGGCTGATCGGCGCTTCGGCCGAGAGGATGGCAAGCCGTTCGCCCGCGCGCACCAGTGCCCGTTCGATGAACAGGCCGTCGATGCGGCTGGGATTTTCGATGGCGTCGGTCAGGCCGCGCCCCGGCTCCAGGTCCAGCGCGAGCGCGCCGGTGCCGAAATGCACGTCCAGGTCGAGCAGGGCGGTGCTGCGGCTGGCCTTTTCGCTCAGTTCCCATGCCAGGGATGTCGCGATCGTCGATGCGCCCGCGCCGCCGCGCGTGCCGATGACGGCGATCGTCGCATGCGGGCGATCGCTGCTGGCCTCAAGCCGCGGCGCCGCGAACACGGCCTGCGCCTGTGCGATGGCGTCGCGGAGCTGGTCCGGGCCGAAGGGCTTGAGCAGATAGTCCGAAATGCCGCTGGCGATGAGATCGCGATACAGGCGCACGTCGTTCACCTGCCCGGCGGCGATCACCACCGTACCGGGCTCGCACACTTCGGCCAGGCCGTTGATGTCGTTCAGCGGATCGCCGCTTTCGGACATGTCGACGAACAGGATGTTGGGGCTCGCCGTGACCGACAGGGTCTGCACCGCATTGCGCAGGCCGCCCTTGGAGACCTTTTCCGGCGGCCAGCCCATTTCGATGGCGATGCTGCGCATCAGGTCAAAGCTGTTCTCGTCGCAGACAAAGGCCGCAAACGCATCACGCGCGGCCGATCCGACGGGCTTCCACGGTGCGTTCATGCTTATTTACCCCCTGCGCTGATGGTCTGCAGCCCGCCCGCGCCGGTCGGTGCCTTGTCGCGATAGGTCTGGATCGCGCGGGTCGACGTTGCCGTGCGCAGGTCGCTGTCGCTGCTCTGGCCGCGCACCAGATCGTCGGGATTGGCGACCATGGCGGCCAGATTGGCGTTGGCCGCGCAGCCGAAGTTGGAGGACGCGGCGCCCTGTCCGTTGTTTTCCGCCTTTTCGCGCCAGTCCGGGCACCCCGGCACGGCGGCGCTGGCGCGGCGCACGATCAGGCGCACGGCGCCTTCGGGGGCGACTCCGGCCTGCGCCGTGCCGTCTTCCTCGACCAGCAGGCCGCGGCGGGCGATGACAAGGGCGATGCCGTCGCGCATGGCCGCGCCATAGCTGGCCTGATCGGTAACGATGGCGACATGATCGCCATAGCCGACATTGATCGACGTCAGCCAGTCGTCCAGCCGGGCGCGCTCCGCGGGGCTCACGCCACCGCCGGCGGCCGCCTGCACGTCATAGGTGAAGGAGGCATAGCTGACGACCGGCTGGTGGATGGAGTCCACGGATCGGTTGAAGCCGATGGCCTTGCCGTCCGGCCCCATGCCGCAGGCTGCGAGGGGAAGGGCGGCCGCGCCGATCAGTGCCAGGCGGATGATGGCGGATTTCATCATGTGTGACATCCTTGCGATCCTTTAGAAGCTGAAGCCGGGTGCGGCGGCGGCGCCTGCGCTTGCGGACTTGCCCGCCTTGCGCGGGTCGGCGGCGGCGGTGCCGGACGCCGACGACGGCGTGTGGACGGGTACGCTGCCGCCCGGTGCGATGCTGGGCAGCGGGCGGTTGACGCCGCTCTGTCCGTCGGAGCCCTGCTGCAACAGCAGCCCCTGCGCTTCGGTGGCACTGCGGAAGCCGTCGGTCGGTAGCTTGATCTCGCCCGCATTGACCGGCTTCACCAGATAGGGGGTGACGACGATCACCAGCTCCGTCTCGTTGCGCTGGAACTGGCGCGACTTGAACAGGCTGCCGAGGATCGGGATGTTGCCGATGCCGGGCACCTTGTCGACATTGTTCCCGGTCTCCGCGCTCAGCAGCCCGGCGATCATGAAGGCCTGGCCCGATCCCAGTTCCACCGATGTCTCGGCGGTACGGCTCTTGAGCGCCGGCACCGACGAGTTCACCGAAAAGTCGAGGCTCGACACGGTCGGGCGGACGCGCAGCGAGATGCGGCCATCGGCCAGCACGGTCGGCGTGAAGGCCAGCTGCACGCCATATTGCTTGAACTCGATGCTGTTGCCCTGCGTGCCGTTGGAAATGGTGTAGGGATATTCGCCGCCTGCCAGGAAGCTGGCCGTCTCGCCGGAGATCGAGGTCAGGTTCGGCTGGGCGAGCGAGGTCGCAAGGCCGGTGGTCTCGGCAAGGTCGAGCGCCCCGGCGATGTCCATGCCGAACAGCTTGGCGAGGAAGCCGATGGTCGTGGAATTGTCCGCAGGCTGGTTGAACGTCACCGAACGGGTGATGTTCCCCGGAAGGTTCACGACCGCGCCATTATCCGTGATGGCATTGCGCGTGTTGCGTCCCAGATAGCCGGTGAAGCTGCCCGAGCCAGTGCCCAGACCCGTGATGTTCGTGCCGATCTTGTGAATGAGGTTGCGGCTGACTTCGGAAATCTTGACCTGCAGGTTGACCTGCAGCGGCGTGGCGGTGCGCAGGCGGCTCACCACCGTCACCTCCTTGCCGACGAACGCCTGCACCAGCCGTTCGGCCTCGGCCGCGTCTTCCGGCGCCTTGATCGTGCCGGTCAGCAGCACCATGCCGTTCATCTTGTTCGACTGGATGTCCGCCTCGGGCATGGCGAGCTTCAGCATCTGGTCGATGCTGGTCAGGTTGTTGCCCACCCGCACCGTGCCGGAATACAGGATCTTGCCGTTGCCCGCCGTGGCGAACACATTGGTCTCGCCGGCTTTCTTGGCGATGATGTAGAGCTGCGTGTCGGAGCGGACATGCACGTCCACCACCGTCGGGTCGGCGATGACCACGTCGGTCATCTTCGAAGGCAGGTTGACGACCCGGCTCGCGCCGACCGACATCAGCAGGGCGCCGTCGTCGCTCGTGGAGCCAGGGCCGGTCGACGCAGGGCCGGTCGGAGCAGGGGCGGCCTGTACCGCTGCGGTCGGCAGCACGCCGCCGCCCAGCGTCAGCGCCACGGCCGCGGCCGACGCGACGGTCTTGCGCATGAATGTCATGGTGGTCCGGTCCATCTTATTTCCCCCCGACCGAAACATCGGTCACTGCGGTGCCGCGGGCGATATGCACCACCGGCCCGGCCGGCCGCATGGGTACTCCCCCCGGAGCGGCGTTCGTCATGGTGCCGGCGGCAGGGGCTTCCTCGCCCTTCGGCGGCACGCTGCTGCGCTGGAAGCGCGAGACGTCGGCGCCGGTCGCAAAGGTCGATCCCTTGTCGATCGGGCGCGCCGCGATCTTGGCAAGGGCGCGCTTCTCGGCGGCCGGATCGGCGCCATCGGGCAGGTCGACATCGCCGCTGGCGATCGCGGCATCCAGCTCGGACGCAGTGTCCGCCATCGAGCGCAGCGACAGCGAGAGCGAACCGACGGTCTGCGCGACCGCGATCTTCTCGGCAATCTTGGGCGTCACTTCCAGGGTGACGTTGGAATAGGTCTGGATCAGCGGCTTGCCGTCGTCGCCCATCGCATTGGTGCGCTGGTCGGTGGCAAGCACGCGCAGGTTGCGCAGGATCGTTTCGGAAACCTTGAGCGGCTGGCCGTCGCCGCCACCCGTCACCGACTGGGTGAGGACAAGGTCGATGCGGTCGCCCGGAAAGATGAAGCCGGCGACCGAATTGGCGGTCGAGACCGGCACCGTCACGGCGCGCATGCCCGGCGACAGGGCGGCGGCCAGGAAGCCGCGCTCGCCCGGCTTCACCAGCGCGCCCTGCGTCACCGGCTGGCCGGCGGTGATGGCGTTGCGCACCACGCTGCCCACCAATGTCTGGGGGTTGACGGCGTTCTGCAGATAATAGGCCTGCTCGACCAGATCCTTGGGCCAGGGCTGGAAACGCATGCTCTCCGTGTCGATGATGGTGCCGACCGGCAGCGCCTTTACGGCGACCAGGACATGGGGCGTATTCTCATCGACCGGCATGGCCGCGGCACCCGCCTGCGGCGCGCCGCTGCTGCTCAGCATGTTGCGCGCCAGAAGTGCCGTCGTGACGGCAATGACGAGCGCTCCTACGAGCAGTGCAATCTTCTTGGCTTCCATGACGAAATTCGCCTCCCTGGTCCGGACGCGATGGTCCGCGACCTGCAGTCATCAGATAAAATGGTTAAGATATCGTTGGCCAACGACCCACAGGGCCGCAGCCGATATCGCGATGCCATAGGGCACCTCGGGCGGGCCGGACTGCCGCGTCATCCGGTGGTGGACGACGGTCGCCAGGGTGACGAGGCCGCCGATCATCGCCATCGCGAACAGCATCGCCATCAGGATCTGCCATGGGAACCACAGCGCCAGCGCGCCCAGCATCTTGACATCGCCGCCGCCCATCATGCCCAGCGCGAACAACAGGGTGAAGGCGGCGAAGATCGCGACGCCCAGCCCCAGTTGCAGCAGCATGTCGGGCCAGAATGCGATATCGCTCACCCACCAGAAGGCGGGCGCGAGCAGCGCGATGGCCAGGTTGAGCCTGTTGGGGATGACGCGCGCGCGCAGGTCGGTCACTGCCGCGACCAGAAGCAGGCAGGCCAGGATGCCGAGCAGCCCATAGGCCGGAAGCCCAGAGGAGAGCCCCGTGTGCAGATTTTCCCCCATCATGAGTCAAGGGGTCTAGACCTGATGGCTTACCAAAACGTAACCATGCGCCCGATGGATTCGCCCGCCGCCCCGCCCCATGCAGACGTGCCCCCCGTGGACCGCCGCGCGCTGCCCGCCGGCGCCGTTGTCGATTGTCCGGCGATGGCCGATGGCTGGCCTGTCCGGCGGTTGCGCTTGCCGGCTGCGGCTGGCGCAGCTCATCGCGGCGCGTTGCTGTTCATGGGTGGCAGGGCGGACTTCATCGAGAAATATCTGGATGCGATCGTCCATTGGGCGGGCCGTGGCTGGCATGTCACCGCGTTCGACTGGCGCGGGCAGGGCGGGTCTGGGCGCCTGCTGCCGGATCGGCAGGTCGGCCATATCGAGGATTTCGGACTGTGGATCGACGATCTGGCCGCCATCGCCACGGCCTGGCGGGCGGATGCGCCGGCGGGGCCACATGTCGCCGTCGCGCACAGCATGGGCGGGCATCTGTTGCTGCGCGCGCTGGTCGAACGGCGGATCGCGCTGGATGCGGCGGTGATGCTGTCGCCGATGTTCGGCCTGAACGGCGGGCTGGTCCCCGCATGGCTGGGGGAAGCGCTGGCCTCTGCGATGTGTAGGCTCGGCCTTGGCCGGCGCGCGGCATGGCCCGACAGCCCGGCATCCTATGCCCGCATGACCCGGCTGACCCATGATCCGGCGCATTTTGCGGACGAACTCTGGTGGCGGGAAAGCGACAGCGCGCTGGCGCAGGGCGCGCCAAGCTGGCGCTGGCTGCAGCAGGCCTATCGCTCCACCCGCATGCTGGCGGCCAGTCCCGCGCTGGGTGCCATGGCCGTGCCCTCGCTCATCCTGGGGACGGTGGCGGACCAGCTCGTGCTGCCCGCCGCCATCGCGCGCGTCGTCGCCCGGCTGCCCGATGCGGACGTGCATCTCTATGGTGGAGAAGCCGCGCATGAACTGCTGCGTGAGGGCGATGCCGTGCGGCTGGACGCGCTTGGCCGGATCGATGCGTTCCTCGATGCGCGGGCGCCGGTGCGATGATCCGCTATGACATCCTCGTGGTCGGCGCGGGCATTGCCGGCGCCAGCCTTGCGGCGGAGCTTGCCGCCCACGCATCCGTGCTGATGATCGAGGCCGAGGATGCGCCGGGCCGGCACGCCACCGGGCGTTCGGTCGCCTTCTGGAGCGAGACCTATGGCGGGCCGGGCATCCAGCCCCTGTCGGTCGCCTCCCGGCCCTTTCTCGCCCGGCCGGACCCGGCCTTCAGCGAACAGTCCTTCCTCCTGCCCAGAGGCGAACTGCATATCGGCCGCGCGGAGGATGAACCGTTGCGCGCGGCGATGATGGCGGCCTTTGCCGACGCCGGCACCGGCTTTTCCCTGCCGGACGCGGCGGCATTGCGTGCGCGCATTCCGGGTTTGCGGGACGCATGGGTGGTCGGGCTGGAAGAACCGTCCACCATGGATATCGACGTCGCCGCGCTGCATGCCGCCTGTCTGCGCCGCTTTGCCCGGGCGGGCGGCACGCTGCGCACGCGGGCCGGGTTGCGCGCGGCCCGGCGGGTGGCGGGCGGCTGGATCGCCGACATCGACGGGCAGGAGATCGGCTGCGACCTGATCGTCAACGCCGCCGGGGCATGGGCCGATCCGGTGGCGATGGCCTGCGGCATCGCGCCGATCGGCATCGCGCCGCTGCGCCGCTCGGTCGTGCAGCTGCGCGTCGATCCGCCGGCTACAGACAGCCTGCCGCTGGTCATGGACCTGCGCGGCGCATTCTATTTCAAGCCGGTCGGTGGCGGCCGGCTGTGGCTGACGCCGCATGACGAAGTGCCCTCCGCCCCCTGCGACGCCGCGCCGGAGGAAATGGACATCGCCGTCGCCATCGACCGTTTCCAGAACGTCGTGGACTGGCCGATCCTGGCGGTGGAGCGCCGCTGGGCGGGCCTGCGCAGCTTCGCGCCCGACCGCCTGCCGGTCTATGGCCGCGATGTCGCCGATCCGGCCTTCTTCTGGTTCGCGGGGCAGGGCGGCTTCGGCATCCAGACGGCGCCCGCCGCCGCCCTTGTCGGCTGTGCGCTGATGACCGGCGAAGCGCTGGACCCTGCCGTCGCCGGCATCGATCCCGCCCGTTTCTCGCCCGCCCGCTTCGCATCGGGCGCATGCAAATCTGTGCTGGCAATCGGCACGGGAGCGGAATAGCTTTCCGCCTCCATCATCAATGGAGAATGCTGCAATGGCTCATAAATTCGTGATCGAGCAGAACAAGGCCGGCGAATATGTCGCCAAGTTCAAATATAATAGTGAAGTGATGTTCTGGACCGAAGGCTATAGCAGCAAGGCCAGCGCCATCAACGCGATCGAATCGATCAAGAAGAACGGCCCCGGCGCACCGACCGAGGAATGATGGCGAAACCGGGGGATCGCCGTGCTGCGCCTGTCCCCCGGTCTTCCCGCCCCCGGTCTTCCCGCTCTCCCGCCGGTGCGATGATCAGGCTTCAGGCCGAGTTCAGGGCCGCCGGAACGTCTCTGCCGCGTCGCAGGCCAGCTTGTCCGCCCGGTCGTTTTCCGGGTGGCCCGAATGGCCCTTCACCCATTGCCATTCGATGCGGTGGCGCTTCACCGCCTCCAACAATGCCTGCCACAGTTCGGCATTCTTCACCGGCTTCCTGTCGGCGGTCTTCCAGCCGTTCTTTTGCCAGCCGAAAATCCATTTGGTGATGCCGTCCTTCACATAATTGCTGTCGGTGGACAGGATCACGCGGCAGGGGCGTTTCAGCGCATTGAGCGCCTCGATCGCGGCCTGCAACTCCATGCGGTTGTTGGTGGTCAGCGCCTCGCCGCCGGACAGTTCCTTTTCATGCTCGCCCGAACGGATGACCGCGCCCCAGCCGCCGGGGCCGGGATTGCCCTTGCACGCGCCGTCGGTGAAAATCTCTACCGTCGTCAACTCGCTCATGCGCCGATCAGGTCCGCAGAGTCGGCGGCGGCATAGAAATCCAGCCGGCGCAGGAAGGCAAGCGGGTCCTTGCGCGTCACCAGCGCGTCGGCGGGGGTGTTGATCCAGTCATAGGCGCGGGTCAAAAGGAAGCGCAGCGCCGCCCCCCGGCACAGCGCCTGGAACCCGGCGCGCTCGGCCTCCGTCAGGCCGAAGGCATCGCCATAGCCCGAGACCAGCGCCGCCGCCCGATCGGCATGATAGGCGCTGCCATCATTGGTGAAGCACCAGGCGGTGTGGGTGACGGCCAGGTCATAGGCGCGGATGTCGGTGCAGCTGAAATAGAAATCGATCAGCCCCGTCACCCTGTCGCCCAGCATCAGCACATTGTCGGGGAACAGGTCGGCATGGATGGTCGCCACCGGCAGGTCGGCGGGCCAGTGCGCGTCGAGCCATGCCAGTTCTTCGGTCACACGCGCATGCAGGCCGGGCGCGATGGCGTCCAGGCTCTCGCCGCATTTTGCCGCCAGCCCGTGCCAGCCGGCAAAGTCCAGCGCATTGGGCCGCGTGCCCGCAAAGTCCGCCGCCGCGCGGTGCAACTGGCCCAGCGCCTCGCCCGCCGCATGGGCCTGCGCCGGTGTGGGCTCGGTCACGGAAATGCCGGTCAGGAATTCGATGAGGCAGGCGGGCCGCCCCGACAGTTCCTGCAGGCGCGTGCCCTCAAGATCGGGAATGAAGCGCGGCACCCGGCATCCGCGCGCGCCCAGATGGTCGAGCAGGTCCATGAAAAAGGGCAGGTCGCCCACATCCACCCGCTTTTCATACAGGGTCAGGATGAAGCGCGCGCTGCTCCCGTCCGCGCCGCCATCTGCCCCCGTGGTGGTCAGCAGATAGTTGCTGTTCTCCACCCCCTCGGCAATGCCCTTGGCGGAAACGAGTTCGCCCACGCCATAGCGGGTCAGGAACGCGGCGATCTCTTCCGCCGGCACATGCGTATAGACGGCCATGGATCAGGCCTGTTCCAGCGCGCGCGGCAGCTTGAAGGATATGGTCTCGCGCGCGGTTTCCACCTCGCGCTCCTCGATGGCGTAATGTTCGCTCAGCCGGTCCACGACTTCGCGCACCAATATTTCGGGCGCCGATGCCCCGGCGGTGATCCCCAGCGTCCTGACATCGGTGAGCCATGCCAGGTCGATCTCGTCGGCCCGCTGGATGAGCCGCGCGGGGATGCCGGAGCGTTCGGCCACTTCGGCCAGGCGCAGCGAGTTGGAACTGTTGGGCGCGCCGATCACCAGCATCGCGTCGCAGGAGGCCGCGATCGCCTTGACCGCCGCCTGCCGGTTGGACGTGGCGTAGCAGATGTCCTCGCCCTTGGGCGCGATGATGGCGGGGAAACGGCGTTGCAGCACCGCGACCATCGCCGCCGTATCGTCGACCGACAGCGTCGTCTGCGTCAGGAAGGCGAGCTGGTCCGGGTCGGCGGGGGCGAAGGCTTCGGCATCCTCCACCGTCTCGATCAGGCTGATCGTGCCTTCGGGCACCTGGCCGAAGGTGCCGATCACTTCGGGATGCCCCCTGTGCCCGATGAAGACGATATGCCGCCCGGCCTCCACCTGCCGCTCGGCCTGGCGATGGACCTTCGACACCAGCGGGCAGGTGGCGTCCAGATAGGAAAGCCCGCGCTCTTGCGCCTTGTGCGGCACCGCCTTGGGCACGCCATGGGCGGAAAAGACCACCGGCACGCCATCGGGCACCTGATCCAGCTCCTCCACGAACACCGCGCCCTTGGCTCGCAGGCTGTCGACCACATATTTGTTGTGGACGATCTCATGGCGGACATAGACCGGCGCGCCATAGCGCTCGATCGCCCGCTCCACGATCACGATCGCCCGGTCCACCCCGGCGCAAAAACCGCGCGGCGCGGCGATGAGGAGCGTGAGCGGCGGTTTTTCAGGAGCGGCGGTCATGGCCCGATGCTCTACGGGGCAAAGCCGCCGCCGACAAGATGGCGCAGGACAATGCCGGCCCGATATCCGGTGGCGGCATGGGGGATGCGCCGGGCCGGATGCCGGGCCGGATGCGGGGCGATATGCCGCCGGTCCCGTCCCACCCGCCCATGCCGCGCTTTCGGTTGCGCCTGTCCAAGGGGACAGATAAGAAGCCCGGATTGCTTTCAAGGGAATGCCCGTGCCGATCACCACCGCGTCTGCTGCCAAGCCTCTTCTCGCCGCCACTCTTGCGCTGGCCACTCTCGCTGCGCTGGCCGGCTGCTCGCGCAAGGGTGAGATCGACGCGACCGGCGGTATCGTGGCCGTGCGTTCCTCCTGTCCGACGGCGGCGATCCCCGCCTATACGGGCGATATCACCCTGTTCACCGCCCCCGGCCGCACCGATGCCGGCGCGCTCGACGTGGTCGCGAACATGACCAACCTGCGCTCCACCTGCAGCGAGAGCGGCGCGCAATTCTATACCGAGGCGAGCTTCGAGGTGCAGGCCCGCCGCAGCGACGCCACCGCCGCGCGCCAGGTGACGCTGCCCTATTTCTCCACCGTCGTGCGCGGCGGCGGCAGCGTGGTGGCCAAGCGCATCGGCCAGGTGACGCTGAACTTCGGCCCAGGCGAGTTGCGCGCGTCGGCCACGGCGAAGGCATCCTCCTATGTCGACCGCGACGTCGCCTCGCTGCCGCCCGAACTGCTCCAGCGCCTCAACCGCAAGCGCAAGGCGGGCGACGCCGATGCCGCCGTCGATCCCTTCTCCGAACCGGAGGTGAAGGCCGCGCTCCAGCGCACCAGCTTCGAACTGCTCGTCGGCTTCAACCTGACGCAGGACCAGCTGAAATATAACGCGACGCGCTGACACGCACCGGCACATGGCCCCGCGCGTTCACGGTAACGCGCTTCGGGGCTGCACTTTTCATGGGAAGGCGCTAAGGGCCTTCGCACGCGCGGCCGCATGGCTGCCTTTCTGCATGACCTTGGGGATTGACCAGTGACTCTCTACGCCAGCTTTGCGGCTCATCTCGATGCGGTGCTCGACCAGCTCGTCAAGGCAGGCGACCTGCCGGCGGGGATCGACCGCAAGGCCGTGACGGTGGAGCCGCCGCGCGATCCCAGCCATGGCGACCTTGCCACCAACGCCGCGATGGTGCTGGCCAAGCCCGCTGGCACCAATCCGCGCGCGCTCGCCGAAAAGATCGCCGTTGGCCTGAATGCATTGGCAGAGGTGCAGTCCGTCGCCATCGCCGGCCCCGGCTTCATCAACATGACGCTGACGGATTCGACCTGGCGCGCGGAACTGGCCGCGATCCATGCCGATGGCGAGGATTATGGCCGGTCGGACATCGGCAGCGGCGTGACCGTCAATGTCGAATATGTCTCCGCCAACCCCACCGGCCCCATGCATATGGGCCATTGCCGCGGCGCGGTGGTGGGCGATGCGCTGGCGACCCTGCTCGAATATGTCGGGCACAAGGTGATCCGCGAATATTATATCAACGATGCGGGCGGACAGGTGGACGTGCTCGCGCAATCGGTGCATTTGCGCTATGCACAGGCGCTTGGTTATGGATTGGAAGATATCCCAGAAGGATTTTATCCTGGATTTACTATATCTCTTGAAAACAATTTCACGAGAGATGATGAAAATTACCAAACTCCGATAGACTTGGCTCTTAAGAATAGTCGGCTATATCCGGGAGAATATTTAAAGCCCATCGCAAAAAAACTGGCCGATGAATACGGCGAGCAGTTTCTTTGGAAACCGGAAAGCGAATGGCTGGTGCTGTTCCGCACCCGGGCCGTTGCCGCGATGATGGAGATGATCCGCGCCGACCTCGCGCTGCTGGGCATCCATCACGACATCTTCTCGTCGGAGGCCGAACTGCAGGCGGCGGGCAAGCCCGAGGCCGCCGAAGCGTGGCTGCGTGCGCATGACCTTGTCTATGACGGCGTGCTGGAAGCCCCCAAGGGCGAAATGTCCGAGGATTGGGAGCCGGTGGAGCTGCCGCTCTTCCGCTCGACCCGGTTCGGCGACGATCAGGACCGGCCGATCAGGAAGTCCAACGGGTCGTGGACCTATTTCGGCGCCGACATGGCCTATCATTATCAAAAGGCGCAGACCGCCGACCAGCTGATCGACATCTGGGGCGCGGACCATGCCGGCACGGTGAAGCGCATCCAAGCCGCCGTCGCCGCGCTGACGGAAGGCAAGGCGCGCTTCGACGTGAAGCTCATCCAGATGGTCCGCCTGCTGCGCGATGGCGAGCCGGTGAAGATGTCCAAGCGCGCAGGCAATTTCGTCACGCTCGCCGATGTCGTGCGCGAAGTGGGCAAGGATGTCGTCCGTTTCACCATGCTGACCCGCAAGGCCGACGCGCAGATGGACTTCGATTTCGCCAAGGTCGTGGAAGCATCGAAGGACAATCCCGTCTTCTACGTGCAATATGCCCACGCCCGCATTTCCTCGCTCGGCCGCCGCGCGGCGGAGGCGGGGATGGATTTGCCCGCGCCCGACCTGTCCCTGCTTGGGACGGTGGAGCTTGACCTGGTCAAGCGCGCGGCCCAGTTTCCGCGTATCGTGGAGGCCGCCGCGCAGAGCCGTGAACCGCACCGTATCGCCTTTTATCTCAATGACTTGGCTGCCGATTTCCATGGCTGGTGGAACATGGGCAACGACCGGCCGGAGATGCGCGTGATCGTGGCCGACGATGCGGCCATCACATCTGCCCGCCTTTTCTTGAGCCGGGGAATAGGGCAGATTGTCCGCAATGGGCTGGCGCTGATGGGCGTGATGGCGCTGACCGAGATGCAATGAGCGGAGCACGGTGAATGGGTGATTATGCGCGCGGTGGGCTGGACCTGGACGACGAGGATCGTCTTCCCTGGCTTGAACCCGCGGAGGCCGCTTATGAGGCCGAAGGCATCTCGCCTCTCAAACTGCTCGTCTTCCTGCTTGCCGGGCTGGCGCTGCTGGGTGTGATCGTGGCCGGCGTCTTCTGGCTCAAGCAGCGCACGGCGGCGGGTGACGGCGCCGGCGAGCTGATCGCGGCGCCGGCAGGCGATTACAAGATCCCGGCGAACGAAGCCGACGCCCGGAAATTCGCGGGCGAGGGCGACGCCAGCTTCGCCGCGAGCGAAGGCGTGGAGCGCGATATCCGCATCGACCCTTCCCGCGTGCCCGAAGCGCCCGTGGTCGGCAAGGCGGCTTCCACCCGCGCGACGGACGCGGCGGCCGTTGCCAAGCCCTCGGCCAAGGTCAGCGCCCCGGTCGCCGACGCTACCCGCACGCCATCGCCCGCGCCAAAGGCGGCTGCGGCGGCGGGCGGCGGCGCGATGATCCAGCTGGGCGCCTATGGCAGTGCGGCGGGCGCCAAGGACGCATGGAAGAAACTCGCCGCGCGCTTCACCTATCTCGCCCCGCTCACCATGTCGGTGGAAAGCGTCGAGGTTGGCGGCACCACCCTCCACCGCCTGCGCGCAACCGCTGGCGGGCAGGCGTCCGCGATCTGCGGCAAGCTGAAGGTCGCGGGCGAGAGCTGCATCGTGGTGAATTGAAGGAGCGGGTTGCGGCCCCTCGGGCGGACATTTCCTCTTCGTCATCCTGAAACACGTTCAGCAAGCCGCTATGTCCCTGGGCAGTTCCTACCCTTTTTCCGGTCGCCCTCCCCAAATCGCACGATCCCCATGGAAGATCGCGCCGAGCGCGCTAGAACGGATGCCATGAATCCGGTGTCCAGAGCGTTCCTGTCATGAAGCCCGTCATCTTCGGCCTGTCCGGCGCCGCGCTGACCGCGCAGGAGCGCGCCTTCTTCGCGGCGGCCGAGCCGGCGGGCTATATCCTGTTCCGCCGCAATATCGTCGATCCAGTACAGCTGCGCGCGCTCACCGATGAGCTGCGCGCGCTGCATGGCCGCGACGACCTGCTCATCATGATCGATCAGGAGGGCGGCCGCGTGGCGCGCATGGTGCCGCCGCACTGGCCGGCCTTCCCGCCCGGCGCGGTGTTCGACGCGCTCTATGACATCGCCCCCTCCAGCGCGATCGAGGCCGCCCGCACCAATGCCCGCGCCATCGCGCAGACCCTGCGCGCGTGCGGCATCACCGTCGACGCGCTGCCGCTGCTCGACGTGCGCCAGCCCGGCGCGAGCGACATCATGGGCGACCGCACGCTGGGCGCCGAGCCGATGCGCGTCGCCGCGTTGGGCCGCGCCGTGCTGGACGGCCTGCGCCGGGGCGGGGTGGTCGGCATCGTCAAGCATATGCCCGGCCATGGCCGCGCGTTGGTGGACAGCCATCTGGAACTGCCCACGGTTGATGCCGATGAGCAGGCGCTGGAGGTCGACCTCGCCCCCTTCGCCACGCTGCGGGATGCGCCGATGGGGATGACCGCGCATATCGTCTATCGCGCCTGGGATGCGGAGCACCCGGCCAGCCTCTCGCCCTGGGTGATCGCGCACATCATCCGCGGCCGCATCGGTTTTAACGGGCTGCTGATGTCCGACGATCTCGACATGAAGGCGCTGAAGGGCGACATCCCGGCGCTGGCCGCCGGCGTCGTCGCGGCGGGCTGCGACATCGCGCTCAACTGCTGGGGGCGGATGGACGAGATGGAGGGGATCGCCAACGCCCTGCCCGACATCACCGATATCGGTCGCGCGCGACTGGACCGGGCGATGGCGACCGTCGCGGGCATGGCGGACGAAACGCCGCTGGGCGACCTGCTCGCCCGGCGCGACAGCCTGCTGGCGCTCGCCTGATGGAAGACCTGTTCCTGCCCGAACGGGCCGCAGGCCCCGAGATACTGACCGTTTCGTTCGAGGCATGGGAGGGGCCGCTCGACCTGCTGCTCGCGCTCGCCCGCACGCAGAAGGTCGATCTGCGCGAAATCTCCATCCTCGCGCTGGTCGAGCAATATCTGGGCTTCATCGAGGGCGCGCAGGCGCTGCGGCTGGAGTTGGCGGCGGATTATCTGGTGATGGCTGCCTGGCTCGCCTATCTCAAATCCGGCCTGCTGCTGCCCAAGGATGCGCAGGAAGACCCCTCGCCGGAAGAAATGGCGCTGCGCTTGCAACTGCGGCTGCAACGGCTGATGGCGATGCGTGAATCCGGCGCGCGGCTGATGGCGCGCGACCGGGTGGGGCGCGACGTGTTCGTCCGGCCCGCGCCCGAAGGCTTGCGCACCATCCGCAAGGCCGCATGGGAGGCGAATATCTTCGACCTGATGCAGGCCTATGGGCAGGTGAAGGCGCGCACGCAAAAGGCGGTGCATGTCGTGTCGCGGCGGCCGGTGATGACGCTGGAAGACGCCATCAACCGCGTCGGCAAGCTGGTGGGCACGCGGCTGGACTGGACCCGGCTGGAAGCCTTCCTGCCCGAGGGGCTGAGCGGCGCGCTGGGCCGCTCGGCGCTGGCCAGTAGCTTCGTCGCCGCGCTGGAACTGGCCAGGCAGGGCCGGCTCGACATCCATCAGGATGAGATCTTCTCGCCCATCTTCCTGCGCGCCGCCCAGCCCGAGGCACGGACATGACCGACGAACCCGATGATTTCGCGCGCGCGGTGGAGGCTGCCCTGTTCGCGGCAGCCGATCCGATGACGCCGCAGGAACTGCGCCAGCATGTCGGCGATTCGGGCGATCTGCGCGCGACATTGGCGGCTCTGTCGGACGATTATGCCGGGCGCGGCGTCAACCTGGTGGAGCGCGGCGGGCGCTGGCATTTCCAGACCGCGCCCGACCTTGCCCACATCCTGCGCCGCGAGAAGGAGGAGCCGCGCCGGCTTTCGCGCGCGGGCATGGAAACGCTTGCCATTATAGCGTATCATGAACCGGTGAGCCGCGCCGAGATCGAGGCGATCCGTGGTGTGCAGGTCGCCAAGGGCACGCTGGACGTGCTGATGGAAGCGGGATGGGTGCGGCCTGCCGGCAGACGTGAGGTTCCTGGCCGCCCGCTCGTTTATGCAACGACTGCAGATTTTTTGACGCATTTCGGCCTTAGCAGTCGCCGCGACCTTCCGGGGATAGACGACCTGCGCGCCGCGGGTCTGCTCGATCCGGTCGATCTGGCGATGGAGGGGCTGGCTCCGGTGGGCGCAGATGCGGGCGACGACGAGGCGGATGCCTAATCGGCGCTGGAAAAGGGTGTTGAAGACGCCTAGACAGGCGGCTTCCTGAAGGAGATGAGTGATGGGTTCCTTTTCGCTGATGCACTGGATGATCGTGCTTTTGGTCGTCATGCTGCTGTTCGGCGGTGGACGGATTTCCGGGCTGATGGGTGATGTCGCCAAGGGCATCAAGAGCTTCAAGAAGGGCATGGAGGACGATGACGACGTGCCCCCGGCCAAGCCCGCGAGCCGGATCGAAGGACAGCGCGCGCCGGAACAGAGCGCGACGAGCGGTGCCGCAACCGGCAAGACCACCGAAGACCATCGCCAGGGTTGATCCTGCGTCCTTTGAAACTCTGACGCGCGCGGCCTTTGCATGTTCGGTATCGATTCGGCTGAATTTCTTCTTATCGTGATTGTGGCCGTCGTGGTGATCGGCCCGAAGGATTTGCCGCGCGCGCTCTACAAGGTGGGGCAGGTCGTGGGCAAGGCGCAGGCCATGGCTCGCCATTTCCGCACGGGCATCGACGCCATGGTGCGGGAAGTGGAGCTGGAAGAGCTGGAAAAGAAGTGGGCCGCGCAGAATGAGCGGATCATGAGCGAGCATGCCGCGCCCCCGCCGGCCTTGATCGAGATGGCCCAGGCCGAGGAGGGGCAGGCCGAGGAGGGGCAGACCGAGGCGGGGCATATTGAAACCGGGCAGATCGAGGCGCCTCAGGCCGAGCCGCTCCGGCTCGAATCGCCGCCCGACACTCATGCATTGCCTGTCCAGTCGGCCTTCCCTTATGACGCCCCGGCCCAGCCTGCACCTGCGCCGGCACAGGCCGTTGCCGACAACGCGGATGGATCGCCTGCCTCCACCCAGCCCAAGGATGGCGCGGCGGCATGATCCGGGATATTGACGACAGCAAGGCACCGCTGCTGGACCATCTGATCGAGCTTCGCGCCCGCCTGTTGCGCTGTGTCTGGGCGCTCGCCCTGTCCGGCGCGGTGTGCTTCTATTTTTCGGACAAGCTGTTCGCCTTCCTCATCCAGCCGCTGCGCGAGGCTTTTGGCAACGGTCATGGCCAGCTGGTCTACACCAAGCTGTACGAAGCCTTTTTCGTGCAGGTGAAGATCGCGGTCTTCGGCGCCTTCTGCCTGTCCTTCCCGATCATCGCGAACCAGCTGTGGGCGTTCGTCGCGCCCGGCCTCTATGCGAAGGAAAAGAAGGCGCTGCTGCCCTTCATCATCGCGACACCGGTGCTGTTCACCATGGGCGCGTCGCTCGCTTATTATGTCGTGATGCCGATGGCGTTTCATTTCTTCCTGCAGTTTCAGGGGAATGCCGGCGGCCTGAATGTGCAGGCGCTGCCCAGCGCCGACGCTTATCTGACCTTGGTGATGCAATTCATCCTGGCCTTTGGCGTCAGCTTCCTGATGCCGGTGCTGCTGATGCTGCTCAACCGGGCGGGCTTCGTCTCCCGCGCGCAGCTGATCGGGCTGCGCCGCTACATGATCGTGGCGGCGTTCATCCTGGCCGCGGTGCTGACGCCGCCGGACGTGGTGTCGCAGCTGATGCTCGCCATCCCACTGCTGCTGCTTTACGAAATCACCATCGTCGCCATCTGGTTCACCGACCGCCGCGCCGCGCGCGAGGCCGAAAGGGCCGCCTCCACGACCTGATCCAGAAACGGGCCGGCGCTGCCACGCGCCGGCCCGATCCTTTTTCGACAGATGTCGCTTGGTCGTCGTCAGTTGGCGGCCTTCTCAACCGCCTTGCCGGCGCTCTGGACATCCTTGCCGGCGCCTTCGACCGTGTTGCATGCGCTTAAAGCCAGCGCGCCGGAGAGCAGCAGCATGGCTGCGGCGATGATCTTCTTCATTGGCATTCTCCCAAAATGAACGTGGCCGATCCGCGCCGACGCCACATCGATCCGCCGGCACGCCAGGCGGTCCGTTTCTGCGGCGGACGGGGGGTCTGGAGGGAATGGGCGCCTCTGTGGCGCGGATACTGTCTGGGCCCGGATCGCAGTCGGGGGGAAAGAGGCGATCCGGGCCCATGTTTTTTGGATAGCAAGAGCGGGGGGCAAAAGATTTGCTATCCGCATGTAAGAACCCCCCAGGCCATGCGGGGTTCCCAGCGGCCTCGAAAAATTCGCAAAATATTTTGCCTTCGGAATCAAGTTTTTGGGTGGTTAATGGCGCGTTGACATCAAAAAAGCCCCCCGATCGCCGGCCGATTTCCGCGCGCCCAGTCGCCGGGGGCGGGGGAAGGGGGGGCATTTCTGTCGTCCATGATGGCGCCCCGGCCCGTAAAGGCGGTTGCGTGTAGGGCATGACCGGCATGGCCCGCCGGTGTCGGCTGGTTGGCCGGTGTGCCGGGGCCAGCCGATACACCTGCTTTCATCGGCGCAGCATTCCGTTGCTTGGCAAAACCGGCCGCGCCTCCTATCGATGCATCATGCTCGTGCAACAGGATACGCTTGCGCTCATCGGCAACACGCCGCTCGTGCGCCTCGAAGGCCCCTCGGCCGCCACCGGATGTGACATTTACGGCAAATGCGAATTTGCCAATCCCGGCGCGTCGGTGAAGGATCGCGCCGCGCTCTACATCGTCAACGATGCCGAGGAGAAGGGGCTGCTCAAGCCCGGCGGCACCATTGTCGAGGGGACGGCGGGCAATACCGGCATCGGCCTGGCGCTCGTCGCCAATGCCAAGGGCTATCGCACCATCATCGTCATGCCCGAGACGCAGAGCCGGGAAAAGATGGAGACGCTGCGCGCGCTTGGCGCGGAGCTGGTGACGGTGCCGGCGGCGCCCTATTCCAACCCCGGCCATTTCGTCCACACCTCGCGCCGGATCGCGGAAGAGACGGAAGGCGCCGTCTGGGCCAACCAGTTCGACAATATCGCCAATCGCAAGGCCCATATCATGGGCACCGCCGAGGAGATCTGGACGCAGATGGAAGGCCGGGTGGACGGCTTCGTCTGCGCGGCGGGCACCGGTGGCACGATCGCGGGCGTCGGGCTGGGCCTCAAGGCGCATGACGAGAATGTCACCATCGCGCTCGCCGACCCGCATGGCGCCGCGCTCTATAATTATTATGCCCATGGCGAGTTGAAGGCGGAGGGCACCTCCGTTGCCGAAGGCATCGGCCAGGGGCGGATCACCGCCAATCTGGATGGCGCGCCCATCGACACCCAGTTCCGCATTTCCGATGAGGAAGGGCTGGAGTGGGTCCGCCGCCTGCTGGCCGAAGAAGGGCTGTGCCTTGGCCTGTCCACCGGCATCAATGTGGCCGGCGCGGTGGCGCTGGCGCGGCAGCTGGGGCCGGGCAAGCGGATCGTCACCGTGCTGTGCGATACGGGCTTTCGCTATCTCTCCACGCTCTACAATCGCGAATGGCTGGAATCCAAGGGGTTGACGGTCTTCCCCTGGCTCGCGCAGAATAGCTGATCGCCGACAACGGGTCACGGCGAATGAAGGAAGGACCGGCCATGGCGGATGATCCCCGCAGGCAGGAAGGGTTGCAGAGAGTCCAGATCGGGCTCACCGGCCTTGCAGGCGTGATCCTGCTCGTGGGCCTGGCCAACATCGTCATCGACAAGGCGAAGCTGGACGATGCCGTGCAGCCGCCGCCGACCGTGTCCACGCTGGACAACGCCAATGCGCTGGCCCAGCCCAAAGAGCCGCTGGCCGAACTGGGGGTCACGCCCTCCATGCCGCAGAGCCAGGTGGTGCCCGATCTCCAGCCCGATCCCAATCTTCGCAAGCCCATGGACCGCGAGCCGCGCCAGCAGTGACGGCGTGCGCGGGCCCGGCCGGGTCGATCCGGGCAGGCATGGGATGGCCCCTGGGCAAAGCTGGGACGGGCCGGGGAATGGCTGGGATATCATGTCATGAACGCTTCAATCGTGCCTCTCCATGAGAACATGGAGGGAACGCATGACTATTATTGTGTGGAAAATGCGCCGAAATACGTTCTGGGACAGGGAATCCCATAAATTCCCATAAATTCCCCTTTATTCCCAGACCTAGCCTTGGTAATCACAAGGCTACTGGGGCTGTTCAGGCTTTGCGATTCCTGTTGACGGGAAGGACGGTGCGCACCGTTCTTCGCGGCGGGAGGTCTGTTGCCCCGTTGGAAAGGGGCAAGCAGGCTTCGCGTGTCGGGCGACATTCACTTCTCGGGTAACGCCTTCAGCGTGGCAGACGGCAAGGGCCGTTTCGTGCTGCCGCTCGAGATGCGCAAACTTGTCCGGAAAAGCAGCAGCGACGAGCCCCGCCTGCGTGTCGCGTTGCATGAGAAGCATGGCTGCGCCATCGGCTTTGGCCTTTCCTACGAAATCGCGCTGGAGCAGGAGATTTCCCAGGCTGCCCGCCTCGCGATGGAAACCGGCCGCGACTATGATGCCGACGCCGCGCGGGAGGCGATCTTCCCGCTGATCGAAAACGCCAATTTCGACGATGGCGGCCGCTTCTCCCTGTCCGAGGACATGCGCGAGGAATGCGGCATCGACGACGTCCTCTTCTTCGTCGGCGTCAGCCGCTACATCCAGATCTGGTCGCCCCAGCGCTATCTGGAGAGCGAGGGCCGCCCCGAACTGCTGAAGAACAAGGTGCGCCGTTTCCTGGCCGAGCGGGAAGGTGGCAGGAAATGAGCGCTGCCCCGCACATCCCCGTCCTGATCGAAGAAGTGCTCGACGCGCTCGCCATCGCCCCGGGCGAAACGCATGTCGACGGCACCTTCGGCGCGGGCGGCTATAGCCGGGCGATGGCCGGGCGCGGCGCGCGCGTGATCGCGTTCGACCGCGATCCCGATGCGATCCGCGAAGGGCGCGATGCGGCCGAGGCGGCCGGCATCATGCTGATCGAGGGCGAGTTCTCCCGCATGGAGGCGCTGCTGGCGGAGGCGGGGGTGACATCGGTCTCCGGCGTGACGCTCGACATCGGCGTGTCCTCGATGCAGCTCGACCGTGCCGGGCGCGGCTTTTCCTTCCAGTCGGACGGGCCGCTCGACATGCGGATGAGCCAGTCGGGCCAGAGCGCCGCCGATTTCCTCAACGAAGCGGCCGAGGAGGAGATTGCCGACGTCCTCTATCATTATGGCGAGGAGCCGCGCTCGCGCCGGGTCGCCCGCGCCATCGTGCAGGCCCGGCCGCTGTCGCGCACCGGCGAGTTGGCGGCGGTCGTGCGCCGGGCGCTGGGCTATAAGCCGCATGACAAGAAGGACCCGGCGACCCGCACCTTCCAGGCGATCCGCATCCATGTGAATGGCGAGCTGGACGAGCTGGAACGCGGTCTTGCCGCTGCCGAGGCGGTGCTGGAGCCCGGCGGGCGGCTGGCGATCGTCACCTTCCACAGTCTTGAGGATCGGATCGTCAAGCAGTTCCTGCGCCGCCGCAGCGGCACGGAGGGCGGCGGATCGCGCCACATGCCCGCCCGCGCCGCAAGCGCTGCGCCCACATTCGACAAGCCGGCCAAGGCGGTGCGCCCCGGCGCGGCCGAACTGGCCCGCAATCCGCGCGCCCGGTCCGCGACGCTGCGCAGCGCCGTCCGCACCGCCGCGCCCGCGCAGCATGCGCATGGGTCCGTGCCGGGCTCTGCGCGAGGGGGGGTATCCGCATGATCGCCGTCAAGCGCCTCCAAAGCCTGTTCTGGGTACTGCTCGTCACATTGGGCGCGCTCGGCGCCTATCTGGTGTCGCTGCGCGCCGCGACCGAGCGTAACGAGCTGATGCGGGTGCGGACGCAGATCACGGCGGCCCGCGGCGACATCCGCTATCTGGAAACCGAATTCAGCGCGCGGGCGAGTCTGCGCCAGCTGGAACGTTGGAACGCGGAAGACCTGCGCTATGCGACGCCCGCCGCCGCGCAATATCTGAATGGCGAGCGCGCGCTGGCGAGCCTGGACGGGGTCGAGCCCAATGGCCCGACCTTCGTCGCGCCGCCGGTGATGGTCGCGATGGTGGAAACCCCGGCCGACCTGCCCTCCGCCGTGCCGGCGCCCGCGCCCAGCCCGGCGGCGAGCCAGATCCGCAGCGACATCTCGATCATCCGTTCGGCGCGCGCGGCCGACATCGTGCCGACCGTGCCGGAAGTGCCAAAGGCGGCGGTGAAGATCGCGTCGGCAACGATCGGTCGCGAAGACAAGCCGGCGCGTGCGGCAGCGGCGCCTTCGCGCGCCAGCCCCGTCGCCCGCAATGCCGAGCGCATGGCGATGCTGGACGCCAAGCTGCTGGATGACCGCACCCTGGGCGAGATCACGGCCCGCGCCGCCAGTGAGAAGAGGAAGGACCGGCGCTGATGGCCACCATCGTCGTCCGCCCCGATACTCCACGCGCCGCCACCAATCGCATCAACCTGACGGCGGTGGCGCATCAGCGCCTGATGCTGCTGCTCATCCTGTTCGCCGGCATGACCTTGCTGATCGCGCTGCGTCTTGTCTGGATGGGCGTCTTCACCGGCAATGCGCATGGGGCGGGGCTGGGCAGTGGCCTGCCCGCCCGCGCCGATATCGTCGACCGCAACGGCGTGCCCCTGGCGCGCACGATGGACGGCTATTCCATCGCCGTCCGGCCCAGGATGCTGATCGGCGATCCGGCGGAACTCGCCCGCAAGCTCGCGGAAATCTTCCCGGACGAGAACCAGGCCGCGCTGTATCGCAAGTTGACCGGCAAGGGCTGGGCCTATCTGCGGCATCGCGCCCTGCCCGAGCAGGTGGCGGCGGTGAACGCGCTGGGCGAACCGGGCATCGAGTTCCCGCGCGAGAAGGAGCGGGTCTATCCCCAGCGCACGCTCGCCGCGCATGTGCTGGGCTTCGCGCCGACCGACGGCGAGGGCGGCATGGGCGTGGAAGCGGCGTTCGACGCCGAGCTGACCGACCCCGCCAAGCGCGGCCAGCCGCTGGTCCTTTCGCTCGACAGCCGGGTACAGGCGGCGCTGGAAAGCGAGCTTTACGCGCAGATGATCTCGCAAAGCGCCAATGGCGCCGCCGGCATCATCCTGAATGCCAAGACCGGCGAGGTGATCGCCATGGCCTCCATCCCGGTCTTCGACCCCAACAAGCTGGGCAAGGATGCCGAGGCGCGGCGGAACGACGTGGTGCAGGCCCGCTATGAGCTTGGCTCGACCTTCAAGCCGCTGTCGATCGGCAAGGCGATGGATACCGGCGTCGTCACTTCGATGAGCAAGCGTTATGATGCGACCGCGCCGCTGCAGGTCGCCGGTTTCCGCATCAAGGACGATCATCCGCTCGGCCGCTGGCTCAACGTGCCCGAAACGCTGGTGCACAGCTCCAACATCGTCACCGCGCGGATCGCCGACGAGATGGGGCCGGAGCGGATGCAGCAGCTGTTCCGCGACCTTGAATTCGACCGCCGCCCCAGCATCGAACTCAAGGAGCGCGCCCGCACTCTGTGGCCCACCAGCTGGGGCCGGATCACCACCATGACCGTGGCTTACGGCCATGGCATTGCCGTGACCCCGCTGCATCTGGCCAGCGCCTATGCCGCGGTCGTCAATGGCGGCATCTGGCGCCCGGCGACCTTGCGCAAGCTCAAGCCCGAGGAGGTGCCGCAGGGCCGCCGCGTCTTTTCCGCCGCGACCAGCGCGCGGATGCGCCAGTTGCTGCGCATGATCGTGTCGGCCGGTACCGGCCGCAGCGCCGATGCCAAGGGCTATCGCGTCGGCGGCAAGACGGGGTCCGCGGAAAAGCCGTTCGAAGGCGGCTATGCCCATCATTCGCTGGTTACGACCTTTGCGGCGGCCTTTCCCATGGACGATCCCAAATATATCGTGCTCGCCATGATGGATGAGCCCAAGGGCAATGCCGAGACATTCGGGCTGCGCACCGCCGCCTGGACGGTCGCCCCGGTCGTGAAGCGGGTGATCGAGCGGACCGGCCCGATGCTGGGCGTGTTGCCCGAAGAGCATCGCGATGTTGACATTTCCGAGCTGATGCCGCTGCTCTGGAACCCGAAGGGAGAGGAATGATGCGGCTTGGCGCGTTGCTGGCAGGGCTTGGCCCTGGCCTTCCCGAAGGCACGGATGCCGATGGGGTCGTGACCGGCTTTGCCATCGACCATCGCAAGGTCGCGCCCGGCACCGTTTTCGGCGCGTTCGAGGGCCTGCGCGTCAATGGCGAGGATTTCATCGCCGATGCGGTCGCGTCCGGCGCCATCGCCGTCGTCGCCCGGCCGGAAGCCGTCGTACAGGGCGTGCCGCATATCGCCGACGCCGTGCCCCGCCGCCTGTTCGCGCAGATGGCGGCGCGGTTCTTCGCGCCCTTCCCGGAAACGACGGTCGCCGTCACCGGCACCAACGGCAAGACCTCGACGGTGGAACTGACCCGTCAGTTGTGGCGGATGCTGGGGCATCATGCCGCCTCCATCGGGACGCTGGGCGTCACCACCTCGGTCGATCAGGTGTCGACCGGCCTCACCACGCCGGACATCGTGACGTTCCTCTCGAATATGTCCGGGCTCCGCCGCGAGGGCATTACCCATGCCGCGTTCGAGGCGTCCAGCCATGGCTTGGCGCAGTACCGCACCGAAGGGCTGCCGGTTCGCGCCGGCGCCTTCACCAATCTCAGCCGCGACCATCTCGACTATCATGGCGACATGGACAGCTATTTCGCCGCCAAGATGCGTCTCTTCGATGAAGTGGTGGGTGACGATGGCGCGGCCGTCGTCTGGGCGGACGACGCATGGTCGCAAAAGGTGATCGACAAGGTTTCGGAGCGGGGGCTCCGGCTGCTGAGCGTCGGCGTGGGCGGGGAGGCGCTTCGGCTCGTCTCGCGCACGCCGACCCAGCTTGGCCAGACGCTGGTGATCGCGGCGGAAGGCAAAGAATATAAGGTCAACCTGCCGCTGATCGGCGCCTATCAGGCGGCCAATGCGCTAGTATCGGCGGGACTGGTGATCGCGACCGGCGGGGATACGGCCAAGGTGCTGGAACTGCTCGGCCGGGTGCAGCCGGTGCGCGGCCGGCTGGAACGCGCGGTCATCAGCCGGGCGGGCGCGCCGGTCTATGTCGATTATGCCCATACGCCGGACGGCCTGCGCGCCGCGATCGAGGCGCTGCGCCCGCACACAAGGGGCCGGCTGATCGCGCTTTTCGGCGCGGGCGGGGATCGCGACACCGGCAAGCGTCCCGAAATGGGACGGATCGCGGTGGAGCTGGCCGATCATGTGATCGTGACCGACGACAATCCCCGTTCGGAGGAGCCCTCCGCCATCCGGTCCGCGATCATGGCGGCGGCGCCGGGCGCGGTGGAGATCGGCGGGCGTCGCGACGCGATTGCCGCGGCCATTGCCGCAGCAGGCGCGGACGATATCGTCCTGCTCGCCGGCAAGGGGCATGAACAGGGGCAGATCATCGGCGACCGGGTGCTGCCCTTCGACGATGTGCTGGTGGCGCGGGAATGCGCCGCATGAAGACACTCTGGACGTCGGACGAGATTGCGGTGGCAACGGGCGGCACCGCCTCTGTCCCCTTCGCCGTGTCCGGTGTTGCCTTCGACAGCCGCGAAGTGGGGCAGGGCGACCTGTTCGTCGCGATGCGCGGCGAAACCACCGACGGCCATCGCTTCCTTGACCGCGCCTATGCCGCCGGTGCAGCCGGCGCGATCGTGGAGCAGCCCGTCGACGGCCCCCATGTGCTGGTGCAGGACAGCGCCCGCGCGCTCGAAGCGCTGGGCGTCGCGTCGCGCGCGCGCATGACCGGAAAGGTCATCGGCGTCACCGGATCGGTCGGCAAGACGGGTACGAAGGAAGCGCTGTTCCACGCGCTGGATCGCTCGGCCCATGATGCCGTCCACCGCTCGCTCAAAAGCTACAACAACCATGTCGGCGTGCCGCTCAGCCTGGCGCGGATGCCGCGCGACACGCGCTATGGCATTTTCGAAATGGGCATGAACCATGCGGGCGAGCTTTCCATCCTCACCCGCTTCGTGCGGCCCCATGTCGCCATCGTCACCGCCATCGCGCCCGCGCATATCGAATATTTCGGCACGGAAGAGGCGATTGCCCGCGCCAAGGCGGAGATCTTCGAAGGGCTGGAGCCCGGCGGCACGGCGATCATCCCCTATGACAGCCCGCATGTGCGGACCCTCTGCACCGCCGCCGAACGCCATGGCGCCCATATCCTGACCTTCGGCACCAGCAAGGGTGCGGATGTGCGCGTGGTGGAGGCGGTGGCGAACGACCATGGCGGCACCTTGCTGACCGCGCATCTGCCGACCGCCGAAATCTCGCTGACCATCGGCGCGCCGGGCGAGCATTGGGTGTCGAACAGCCTGGCCGTGCTGGCGGCGGTGGAGGCGGTGGGCGGCGATCTGGCGGCGGCGGGCATCGCGCTGGCCGAAATGCCCGGCCTTGCGGGGCGCGGCGCGCGCAGCATCGTGCCGGTCGCGGGTGGCGAGGCGCTGCTGATCGACGAAAGCTACAACGCCAATCCGCTGTCGATGGCGGCCACCCTACGCCAGCTTGGCCGGGAACAGGCCGACCGGCGGATCGCGGTGCTGGGTGCGATGAAGGAACTGGGCAGCCAGAGCGCGGCCCTGCACGCCGGGCTGGCGGACCCGATTTCGGCGGGCCGTGTCGATTATGCGATCCTTGTCGGCGAAGACATGGCACCGCTGGCAGATGTGCTTGAAGGCGTCGTCCCTTTCGCGCATGTGCCCGACGCCGGAGCGGCAACAGGCGTGCTCGAACATGAGATGCGCGCCGGCGACGCCATTCTGGTCAAGGGTTCCAACAGTGTCGGGCTGTCACGCGTGGTCGCAGCGCTCAGCCACGAGGAAAAAGATTAATGTTATATTGGCTGGCTCAGACACTGGATTTCCACGGGATCTTCAACCTCGTGCGTTATCTGAGCTTCCGGGCGGGCGCGGCTATCGCGACCGCGCTCATCATCGGCCTCATCATCGGCCCGACCTTCATCGGCTGGCTCCGCGTGCGGCAGGGTAAGGGGCAGCCGATTCGGACGGACGGCCCGCAGACCCACCTGGCCAAGCGGGGCACGCCGACCATGGGCGGCCTGATGATCCTGAC
Source organism: Sphingobium aquiterrae (assembly GCF_037154135.1). NCBI lineage: Bacteria > Pseudomonadati > Pseudomonadota > Alphaproteobacteria > Sphingomonadales > Sphingobiaceae > Sphingobium > Sphingobium aquiterrae. Next base: position 201,432 of record NZ_JBANFL010000003.1, on the reverse strand, counting down.
ATCGGTCATCACCTCCGTCCTGCTGTGGATGGACCTTTCGTCCGTCTATGTCTGGGCCTGCATCTTCGTGACGCTGGGCTTTGGCGCCATCGGCTTCCTCGACGATTATGACAAGGTGACGAAGGCCAGCCACAAGGGGCTTTCGGGCAGGTTCCGCCTGCTGTGCGAATTCCTGATCGCCGGCATCGCCGCATGGCTGATCGTGCGGCACAACGGCACCGCTCTCTATGTGCCCTTCTGGAACGGGCCGGCGCTGGACCTTGGGCCGGTCTATTATGTGTTCGCGGCCTTCGTGATCGTAGCGTTCGGCAATGCCGTGAACCTGACGGACGGGCTCGATGGCCTGGCGACCATGCCGGTCATCATCGCCTGCCTTGCGTTCATGGCGATCGTCTATCTCGCCGGCCGGGCGGACTTCGCGGGTTATCTGGGCATCCCGCATGTGCCGGGGGCCGGCGACCTAGCCATCCTGTGCGGCGCGATCATCGGGGCGGGCCTTGCCTTCCTGTGGTTCAACGCCCCGCCCGCAGCCGTCTTCATGGGCGACACCGGCAGCCTCGCGCTGGGCGGCACCATCGGAGTCATCGCCGTCAGCGCCCATCATGAGATTGTGCTGGGCATCATCGGCGGGTTGTTCGTGGTGGAGGCGATGTCGGTCATCATCCAGGTCTTCTTCTACAAGCGCACCGGCAAGCGGGTGTTCCGCATGGCGCCGATCCACCATCATTTCGAGCAGCTGGGCTGGTCCGAGCCGACGGTCGTGATCCGTTTCTGGATCATCTCCTTCGTGCTGGCGCTTGCCGGCCTTGCCACCTTGAAGCTGAGGTAGAGGGGATGGGCATCGTCTCCAGCATCTTTGCGGGCAAGCGCTATGTCGTCCTCGGCCTCGCCCGTTCGGGCCTTGCTACCGTCGATTGCCTTGCGGCGAGCGGCGCGCAGGTGGTCGCGTGGGACAGCCGCGAAGAGGCGCGGGCGCTGGTTGCCGGCAAGGCCGAGCTTGCCGATCCGCTGGAAATCCCGCTCTCCGGCTTCGACGGCATCGTGGTGTCGCCCGGCGTGCCGCTCAACCGCCACCCGATCTCACAGAACGCAAAGCTCGCCGGCGTGCCGGTGATCGGCGATATCGAGCTGTTCGCGCTCGCCCGGCCGACCCTGCCGACGCATCGCGTCGTTGGCATCACCGGCACCAACGGCAAGTCGACCACGACCGCGCTCATCCACCACATCATCGAGACCGCCGGCATCCCGACCCGCATGGGCGGCAATATCGGCCTGCCGATCCTGGGACAGGAGCCGCTGACGCCCAATGACAAGGGCGAGGGCATCTATGTGCTGGAACTGTCGAGCTATCAGATCGACCTGACCCACAGCCTCGATTGCGACGTGTCGGTGCTGCTCAACATCACGCCCGACCATCTTGATCGTTATGACGGCTTCCCCGGCTATATCGCCTCGAAAGCCCGGCTGTTCGCCATGCAGTCGCCCGAGCACCCCGCCATCATCGCGGTGGAGGACGCGCCGTGCCGCTCGATCGCCGCCCAGCTCCATCTTTCCCGCGGAGGCGGGGACGATGTCGTGGAGGTCCGGTCGACCGACATCGCCGCCGCCATGCAGGCCGGATGGCCCTCGCTCCAGGGGCCGCATAATGCGCAGAATGCCGCTGTCGCGATCGCCGTCGCCGATGCGCTGGGCATCGATCGCGACATCACCATGGTCGCGATCGCCAGCTATGCCAGCCTGCCGCACCGGATGCAGCGGGTCGCCGAGCGCGACGGCGTCCTCTACGTCAACGACAGCAAGGCGACCAACCCGGCCTCCACCGCGCCCGCGCTGGCGGCCTATCCGCCGGTCGATGGCGCGCCGCGCATCCACTGGATCGTCGGCGGCCTCGCCAAGACCGACAATCTGGACGAATGCGCGCCCTATTTCGGCAATGTCGCCCATGCCTATACCATTGGCGAGGCGGGCCATATGTTCGCCGACATCCTGCGCCCGCACATGCCTGTGGACGACAGCGAGATGCTGTCCGCCGCCGTGCGCCGTGCGGCGCGGGTGGCGAAGCCGGGCGACGTGGTGCTGCTGTCGCCGGCCAGCGCGAGTTTCGACCAGTTCCGGGATTTCGAGGCGCGCGGCGATGCCTTCGCCGCCGCCGTCGCGGCGCTGGACTAGAGGGGGGCGAGCAGGGGACATGCGGGACGGCCTGCCAAGCATGAACAGCCTGAAGCCGAGGAACTTCGCCAAGGGTTTCGGTGGGCGCACCGTGCCGCGCGAGCGGACGGCGCTGGCCATCTGGTTCTGGGAAATCGACCGCGTGCTGCTGTCGCTGATCGTGGTGCTGATCGCCATCGGCCTGGTGGCGGTCGCCGCCGCGTCTCCGGTCGCCGCGATCGATCGTTCGACCAGCACCGTCGCGGTCAATCCGCTGATCTATTTCTATCGCCAGCTGATGTGGGTGGGGCTGGGCCTGCCGATGATGCTCGTCATCTCCATGCTGCCCCGGCAACAGGCGCGGCGGCTGGCGGTGGTGCTGGCCTGCATCTTCTTCGCCTGCCTGCTGATCGTGCCGTTGCTGGGCAGCACGGTCAACGGCGCAAGGCGCTGGATCGACCTGCCGGGCATCCGCTTCCAGCCTTCGGAGTTCCTGAAGCCGGTCTTCGTGGTGGCGCTGGCCTGGCTGCTGTCGCTGCGCGGGCGCGATGCCAGCCTGCCGGTGATCCCGCTTTCGGGCGCGGTGACGGGGTTGATCGCGCTGATCCTGATGCGCCAGCCGGACTTTGGCCAGACCGTCATCTTCTGCGCCGTCTGGGGCGCGCTGCTGCTGCTTTCGGGCGTGGCCATGCGTTGGATCGGCCTGATGGGCGCCGCGGCGCTCGGCCTGTTCGTGCTTGTCTACCTGTTCTACGAAAACGGGCGGCAGCGCATCAACGACTTCCTGGGCATCGGCGTGCCGACCGATACCGGCCCCGATCAGGTCGACCTGGCCCACCGCACCATCACCAATGGCGGCTTCACCGGCGTCGGCCCCGGCGGCGGGCAGGCGAAGTTCAACCTGCCCGAAGCGCATACCGACTATATCTTTTCCGTGATCGGCGAGGAATTCGGCCTGCTCGCCTGCATCGGCATCGCCTTCGTCTATCTCGCCATCGTGCTGCGCGTGCTGCTGCGCCTGCTGGACGAGGAGGACAGCTTCACCATATTGGCCGCCGCCGGCCTCGTCACCGAATTCGGGCTGCAGGCGATCATCAACATGGGGGTCAACGCCCATATATTTCCGTCCAAGGGGATGACGCTGCCCTTTATCAGCTATGGCGGCTCCTCTATGCTGGCCCTTTGTATCGGGGTCGGCCTGTTGCTCGCATTCACGCGGCGCAATCCCTTCATGAGCCGGCAGCCCGTCGTCAAATGGAGCGGTCGATGAGTATTTCCCGTCACTTCGTTCTCGCCGCGGGCGGGACGGGGGGCCACATGATTCCGGCCTATGCCGTCGCGCGCGAGTTGATGGCGCGCGGCCATCACGTCGCATTGGTGACGGATGAGCGCGGCGCGAAGATCCCGGAGATCTTCCAGGACATGCAGGTGCATGTGTTGCCCGCCGGCCGGATGCAGGGCGGCCCGCTGGGCTGGATCAAGGGCTGGCGCGCGATCATGGCCGGGCGCGACATGGCCCGCCGCCTGTATGAAACCTTCCAGCCGACCGCCGTCGTAGGCTTTGGCGGCTATCCCGCGCTGCCCGCGCTGCTCGCCGCGCTGAAGGACGATATCCCGACCGCGATCCACGAGCAGAACGCCGTGCTGGGCCGGGTGAACCGCTACCTCGCCCGCCGCGTCTCCGCCATCGCGACCGCCTATCCCAATGTCCAGCGGCTGTCGGACCGTTATGCCGAAAAGGTCCACCTGATCGGCAATCCGGTGCGCGAGGAAGTGCTGGCGCTGCGCGACGAGGAATTCCCGGCGCTCACCGACGAAAGCGTCTTCCGCCTGCTCGTGACCGGCGGCAGCCAGGGGGCGACGGTGCTCTCCGGCGTCGTGCCCGACGGCCTCGCCCTGTTGCCGCTCAGCCTGCGCCGCCGCCTGCAGGTGACGCAGCAATGCCGCGCCGAGGATATCGAGAAGGTGCGGGCGACCTATGCCGAGATGGAAATCCCGGCGGACCTCGCCACCTATATCACCGACATGCCCGAAAAGCTGGGCTGGGCGCATCTGGTGATCGCGCGCGCGGGCGCATCGACCATCGCCGAGCTGACGGCGGCGGGCCGCCCCGCCATCCTGATCCCGCTGCCCAGCGCCATGGACGATCACCAGACCGCCAATGTCAAGGAACTGACGGACTGCGGCGGCGCCCGCGCCATCCGGCAGGACCAGTTCACGCCGGTCGAACTCGCCAAGCAGATGCAGAAGCTCGCCATGGAGCCGGGCGCGCTGCAGAATGCCGCAAAACGCGCCAAGGCCTGTGGCCGCCCCAATGCCGCGCGCGACATGGCCGACCTGCTGGAAAGCATCGGCCACGCGCCCATCGTCAACGACCCGGTTCGCGTCGGCCCCGTGCCGACCGGCCTCAACCTGCAGGGAGTGCCCGCATGAGGGGCGTCGCCACCGACATCGGAACCATCCACTTCATCGGCATCGGCGGCATCGGCATGTCCGGCATTGCCGAGGTGATGCATAATCTGGGCTACAAGGTGCAGGGATCGGACATGGCCGAAGGCTATGTGATCGAGGGCCTGCGCAAGAAGGGCATCAATGTGATGATCGGCCACAAGGCCGAAAATCTGGGCGATGCGGCCGTGGTCGTGACCTCCACCGCGATCAAGCGCGGCAATCCGGAAGTCGAGCTGGCGCTGGAACATCGCATCCCGGTGATCCGCCGTGCGGAGATGCTGGCCGAACTGATGCGCCTCAAATCGACCGTCGCGGTGGCCGGCACCCATGGCAAGACGACGACGACCTCCATGGTCGCGGCGCTGCTGGATGCGGGCGGGGTGGACCCCACGGTCATCAACGGCGGCATCATCAACAGCTACGGGTCCAACGCGCGTCTGGGTAACAGCGAGTGGATGGTGGTGGAGGCCGACGAGAGCGACGGCAGCTTCCTGCGCCTGGACGGCACCATCGCGGTCGTGACCAATATCGATCCCGAGCATCTGGATCACTATGGCAGCTTCGACAAGGTGAAGGACGCCTTTGTCGAATTTGTCGAGAATGTGCCTTTCTATGGCGCCGCCCTGCTGTGCCTCGACCATCCCGAAGTGCAGGCCATCCTGCCGCGCGTGCAGGACCGCCGCATCGTCACCTACGGTTTTTCGGCGCAGGCCGACATCCGGGGCGACAATGTCGTCTCCTTCCCCGGCGGGAACCGCTTCGACGTGCAGATCCGCGAGCGCGACGGGGCCATCCGCCGGATCGAGGGCATCGAGATGCCGATGCCCGGCCGGCACAATGTGCTGAATGCCATGGCCGCCATCGGCGTCGCGCTGCACATGGGCATTGACGACAAGACGATCCAGACCGGCTTCGCCAAGTTCGGCGGGGTCAAGCGCCGCTTCACCAAGGTCGGCGAGATCGCCGTGCCGGGTGGCAGTGCGACCGTGATCGACGATTATGGCCACCACCCGGTCGAGATCAAGGCGGTGCTCGCCGCCGCGCGCGAAGGCGCGAAGGGCCGCGTCATCGCCGTCGTCCAGCCGCATCGCTACACCCGCCTGCACGACCTGATGGATGAGTTCCAGCAGGCGTTCAACGACGCGGATGTGGTCTATGCCGCGCCCGTCTATCCCGCCGGCGAGCAGCCGATCGAGGGCGTGGATTCCGCCGCGCTCGTCGCCGGGCTCAAGCGCCGTGGCCATCGCGCCGCTGCGGTGATCGAGGGGCCGGAAGCGCTCGCCAACGCGCTCGCCGCCGATCTGCAGCCCGACGACATGGTCATCTGCCTTGGCGCGGGCGACATCACCAAATGGGCGGCGGGGCTGGCCGGCGCCGTGACGGACAATCTGGCGGAGGCGGCGTGAACGCAGCGGCGCCCCTGATCCCTTCCGGCCTTCCGTCCGTGCGCGGCGGCCTGACGGCGCAGGCGCCGCTGGCGCCGCTGGTCTGGTTCAAGTCCGGCGGTCCGGCGCAATGGCTGTTCGAGCCCAGGGATGCGGACGACCTCACCGATTTCCTTGCCGCGCTGGACCCTGCCGTGCCGGTGATGGCGCTGGGCCTTGGCTCCAACATGATCGTGCGGGACGGCGGCGTGCCCGGCGTGGTCGTGCGCCTGGGCAAGCCCTTTGCGAAGGTGGAGGCGCTGGACGGCACCACCCTGCGCTGCGGCGGCGGCGCGTCGGGCATCCTCGTCTCCTCGACCGCGCGCGATGCCGGGATATCGGGGCTTGAGTTCCTGCGCTCCATTCCCGGTACGGTCGGCGGTTTCGTGCGGATGAACGGCGGCGCCTATGGTCGCGAGACCTGCGACATCCTGGTGGAATGCGATGTCGTGCTGCGATCCGGCGAACGCGCCACGCTTCAGGCGGCGGACCTGCGCTACAGCTATCGCCACTCCGAACTGCCCGAAGGCGCCGTGGTGGTCGGCGCCATCTTTCGCGGCCATCCCGGCGAGCCTGCCGCGATCCAGGCGGAGATGGACCGCATCGCCGCCGCGCGCGAGGAAAGCCAGCCGCTGCGCAGCAAGACGGGCGGCTCCACCTTCAAGAACCCGCAAGGGCGCAAGGCATGGCAGCTTGTCGATGAGGCCGGTTGCCGCGGCCTGAAGGTCGGCGACGCGCAGGTGTCGGAAAAGCACACCAATTTCCTGCTGAACCTGGGCGCCGCGACCAGCGCGGATATCGAGGCGTTGGGCGAGGAGGTACGCAAAAGGGTGAAGGACAAGAGCGGCGTGGAGCTTGAGTGGGAAATCCAGCGGGTCGGCATGTTTGCCGGTGACGCCAGCGAAAAACGCGTGGGAGTGCCGAAATGAGCCGTGGTCCCTGGCATGTCGCCGTGCTGATGGGCGGCTGGTCGGCCGAGCGCCCGGTCTCGCTGATGAGCGGGGAGGGGATCGCGAAGGCGCTGGAAAGCCGTGGCCATCGCGTCACCCGCATCGACATGGATCGCGACGTCGCCCTGCGCATATCGGAGGCGAAGCCCGATATCGTGTTCAACGCGCTGCATGGCGTGCCCGGCGAAGACGGCACCGTGCAGGGCATGCTGGACCTGATGGGGGTCAAATACACCCATAGCGGCCTTGCCACCTCCGTCATCGCCATCGACAAGCAACTGACCAAGCAGACGCTCGTCCCCCATGGCATCCCCATGCCGGGCGGCCAGGTGGTGCAGAGCGCCAGCCTGTTCGCGGGCGACCCGCTGCCGCGCCCCTATGTGCTCAAGCCCGTGAACGAGGGCAGCTCCGTGGGTGTCGCCATCGTCACCGCCGAGGGCAATTACGGGTCGCCCATCGGCCGCGATGTCGAGGGGCCGTGGCAGCATTTCGATGAGCTGCTGGCCGAACCCTATATCCGTGGCCGCGAGCTGACGACCGCCGTGCTGGGCGACGAGGCGCTGCTGGTGACGGAATTGCGCCCCAAAAGCGGCTTCTACGATTTCGACGCCAAATATACCGACGGCATGACCGACCATATCTGCCCCGCCGACATCCCGGACGATGTGACGGAACGCTGCAAGGCGCTTGCGCTGCAGGCCCATCGCGTGCTGGGATGCAGGGGCGCATCGCGCGCCGATTTCCGCTGGGACGACACGCAGGGCATAGAGGGGCTGTTCCTGCTGGAAGTGAACACGCAGCCGGGCATGACGCCCCTCAGCCTGGTCCCCGAACAGGCGGCGAAGCTGGGCATCGATTATGCCGAACTGGTCGAGCGGATTGTCGAGGAGGCATTATGAGCGAAGCCAGGATCAGGCGCGGGGGCACCAGCCGCCTGTCCCCCCGCAAGCCGACGGTTTCCGCGCGCGGTGGGCGGGGGCGCAAGACGCTGAAGCAGCAGAGCGCGCTCGACCGGGTGATCGCGGCGCTTCCGGTCAGCGAGGCGACGGTGCAGCGCATGGCGACATGGGCGATCGTCGGCATCGTCGGCGCGGTGGCGGTGGGCGCGGCCAGCTTCATGGGCGTGCCGGCCATGGCACGGCAGGAATTCGCCGAGCTCACGGCCCATGCCGGTTTCGAGGTGAAGAAGGTCGAGGTCCACGGCGTCGAGCGGATGGACGAGCTGCCCGTCTACAACATCGCGCTCGGCCAGGTGGATCATTCGATGATGAATGTCGACCTGGTGCATCTGCGCGAAGACATGCTGAAGCTGGGCTGGGTGAAGGATGCGCGCATTTCCCGCCGCCTGCCCGACACGCTGGTGGTCGACATCGTGGAGCGGCAGCCGGTGGCGGTGTGGCAGAATGCCGGGCAGCTGCATCTGGTCGATGTGACCGGCACCGTGCTGCAGACCGTGTCGCCCGCCGCCATGCCCGACCTGCCGCTGGTCGTCGGCCCGGACGCCAACCGCCAGACCGGCGCGCTGGGCCAGCTGATGGAGGCGGCGCCCGCGCTCAAGCCGATGCTGGCGGGCGCGACCTGGGTCGGCAACCGCCGATGGGACCTGCGCTTCCAGTCGGGCGAGACGCTGTCCCTGCCCGAAGGGGCGAAGCAGTCGAGCGCGGCGCTGGTGAACTTCGCGCGCATGGACGGGGTCAACCGCCTGCTCGGACGCGGCATCGTGCGCTTCGACATGCGCGATCCGGATCGCTTCATCCTGCGCCTGCCCGCCGACCATGGCCAGAAGGCCGCGCCGGCCAAGGATGGCGAGCCCGGCATCGCCAATGGCGCGGCCACCGGCAAGGGCGCCGACACCGCATCGTCCAGGTCTGAAAGGGAAGGCTGACCATCATGGCCCAACCCAAGGTCGAGAAAATCATCACCGCGATCGATATCGGATCGTGGAAGGTCTCCGCGCTCATCGCCGGGCGGACGGATACCGGCGAACTCGCGATCCTTGGCACTGGGCAGCGTGAAAGCCGGGGCGTGCGCCGCGGCTATATCGCCGACATGGAGCGCACCGAAATGGCGGTGCGCGAAACGGTGGAACAGGCCGAGCGCGTGGCCGGCATCAATATCGAGGATGTCTGGGTCAGCTTTTCGGGCGGCAGCCTGGTGAGCGACGTCGTGACCGTCGAGCGCGAAATGAGCGGCTATCGCGTCGAGCAGGCGGATATCGACGAACTGCTGCAGACCGGCCGGCAGAGCATCGACCCCGATGGCCGGGTGGTGCTGCATGCCCAGCCGACCTGCTTCACCCTCAACGGATCGCAGGGCGTGCAGCGCCCGGTCGGCATGCATGCCGATCAGCTGGGCGTCGACATCCATGTCGTGCTGGCGGACGGCGCGCCGCTTGCCAATCTCGAAATGTGCGTGCGCGGCGCCTATCTGAACGTCAACGGCATCGTCGCCGCGCCCGTCGCCACCGGCCTTGCCTGCCTGTCGGACGAGGAGCGCGACCTTGGCGTGGCGCTGGTGGAACTGGGCGCGGGCGTCACCAATGTCTCGCTTTATTATGGCGGCATGCTGGTCGGCCTGCATTCCATTCCCATTGGCGCGGCCGACATCACGGACGATATCGCCAGCGCCTTCGGCATCCGCCGCAGCCAGGCGGAACGGATGAAATGCTTCTACGGATCGGCCATGCAGTCGCGCCGCGACTTCCGCGAGATGATCGAGATCGCGCCGATCAGCAGCGATGGCGAGAGCGCGGACGCCGGGCGCATCACCCGCGCCGCGCTGGTCGGCGTGATTTGCGAACGGTTGAACCAGTTGATGGTGGAAGTGAACGCCAGTCTGGCCGCCATGGGTTTCAATTCGCCGGTCGGGCGCCAGGTGGTGTTGACCGGCGGCGGCGCGGAGTTAAAGGGCATTGCCGATTATACGCAGGGCGCGCTGGGCCGTGCGGTGCGGATCGGCCGTCCGCGCGGGCTTGCCGCGTTGCCCGAAGCGCATAGCGGGCCGGCCTTCGCGACGCTGGCCGGGCTGACGCTCTATGGCGCATCCAACCCTGTCGACCTGCGCACCATGGCGCCGGCGGCACAGACCGTACATCGCGTTGGTGCCGGTCAGTGGTGGCAGCGTGTATGGGGTGCGCTCAAGGCGAATTATTGACGAAACGGAACAGAACATCGTGGTCGGGCGTGAAATTAACTATCGAATTGCCCGATCATCTGGTGCATGAAGAAATTATTACGATTTGCTTCGCTGAATAGCTGGAGCTTAGGGAGCGAGAATATGAGCATCGAGATCGGCCTGCCCCAAGTGGATGAGCTGAAGCCGCGGATCGCCGTGATCGGCGTGGGCGGCGCGGGCGGCAATGCCATCGCCAACATGATCGCAGCGTCGGTCGAGGGCGTCGATTTCGTGGTCGCCAATACCGATGCGCAGGCGCTGAACGCCTCGCCCGCGGAACGCCGCATCCAGCTTGGCCCCCGCATCACCGAAGGGCTGGGCGCGGGCTCGCGGCCCGAAATCGGCCGTGCGGCCGCCGAAGAAACCATCGCATCGGTGGAAGAGGCGCTGGACGGCGCGCATATGTGCTTCATCGCGGCCGGCATGGGCGGCGGCACCGGCACCGGCGCGGCGCCGGTCATCGCCAAGGTCGCGCGGGAAAAGGGCATCCTGACCGTGGGTGTCGTGACCAAGCCCTTCACCTTCGAGGGTAGCCGCCGCATGCGCTCGGCCGATGCCGGCATCGACGAGCTGCAGAAGCATGTCGATACGCTGATCGTTATCCCGAACCAGAATCTGTTCCTGATCGCGAACCCCAACACCACCTTCAAGGAAGCCTTCCAGATGGCGGACGAGGTGCTGCAGCAGGGCGTGCGCGGCATCACCGACCTGATGGTCATGCCCGGCCTCATCAACCTCGATTTCGCCGACGTCCGCTCCGTGATGGGCGAGATGGGCAAGGCGATGATGGGCACCGGCGAGGCGGAAGGCGACGGCCGGGCGCTGCAGGCCGCCGAAAAGGCGATTGCCAACCCGCTGCTCGACGGCGTGTCGATGCGCGGCGCCAAGGGCGTGATCGTCTCCATCGTCGGCGGCGAGGACATGCGCCTGATGGAAGTCGACGAAGCGGCCAACCATATCCGCGAACTGGTCGATCCCGATGCGAACATCATCTGGGGTTCGGCCTTCAACGACAGCCTGAACGGCAAGATCCGCGTGTCCGTGGTGGCGACCGGCATCGACAGCGACGCATCCGTCGCGGCGCCCGCCCAGTCGCAGCCCTTCAGCTTCGCCAGCCGTTCCGCCGCGCCGATCACGACGCCCACGCCCGCTCCGGTGGCAGCGTCCGCGCCGGCCGAGGAAGAAGAACCGCTCGATCTTTCGACCGTTTCCCAGGCCCCGGCGGAGGAAGCGCCCGCTCCCGCACCGATTTCGGCAGCGGCCGAACCGGCGCCCGCGCCCTTCGCGCCGCCCAAGCCCGCAGCCGTCTTCTCGGATTTCGATCCGGCCGAGGATGAATTGCTGCTTGGCGGCGAGTCCAAGGCACCCGCGCCGGTTGAGCCCGCACGTCCCGCGCCGCGCGTGGCGACCGGCGGCGGCACCCTGTTCGAGCGCATGGCCGGGCTGTCGCGCGGCGCGGCCAAGCGCGACGAGGACGATGGCGATGCCGGCGGCAGCGTCGACATCCCGCGCTTCCTCAACCGCCAGGACAACCAGTAAGCATTGGGCAACGCGCATCGGGCGGCAACTGTCGGGCAACCGGTATCTGGTGATCGGATCGTCCGACCCCGCCTTCCTCTGGTCGATCCGATGAGCTTCGATACAGTTCCCATTCACGCGCCGGGCTGTTAGGCCGCTGACGTGACTCGTCCCCGCTATAGATCGCTCCTTTCGGCCATGGCGCTTGCCGCCATGGCCGGTATCGTCATCCATCCCGCATCGGCGCAGCAGGCCGAAGGCTATTCGCAGCTGGACGTGCGCCGTCCCGATGCGGCGGCGGACCTCAACGCCCATCTGACGCGGCTCGGCGAGAATCCCCGAGACGTCAACGCGCTGATCGGCGCGGGCGAGGCGGCGCTGGCGCTGGACAATCCACGCGCGGCCACGGGCTTTTTCGTGCGCGCCGATGAGATTTCCAGCAACAATGGCCGGATCAAATCGGGTCTGGCGCGCGCGATGCTGCAGATGCAGAACCCCAGCGAGGCGCTGCGCCTGTTCGATCAGGCCGCCCGCTTTGGCTATCAGGGGGCCGACATGCTGGCCGATCGCGGCCTTGCCTATGACCTGAGCGGGGATCAGGCGCGCGCGCAGGCCGATTATGTGCAGGCGCTCAGGAGCAAGCCCGACGATCCGGTGCTGATTAAGCGCTATGCCGTGTCGCTGGGCATTTCCGGCAAGGTGGACGCGGCGGAAAAGGCGATGGAGCCGCTGCTCTACAAGAATGACCGCGAGGCCTGGCGCGATCGCGCCTTCATTCTGGCGATGAACGGGCGGCATGGCGATGCCCTGGCGATCACCCAGAAGACGATGCCCAGGCCGCTCGCCGACGCCATCCAGCCCTATATGGATCGCATGCCGATCCTGACGGCGGCGCAAAAGGCCGCAGCCGTGCATTTCGGCCGTTTCCCGCCCAGCGTACGCATGGCGCAGGCGCCCGTGCCCGTGGTGGTGACGCCTCCGGCCGCATCGGCGCCGGTGGCGGCCGCACCGGTCGCGGAGAGCAATGGCAGGAGCCGTCGCAGCAGGAGCAGGGATCGCCAGATGGCTGCCGCGAGCCAGCCTGTCCCCCAGGCACCCGCACGGATCGCATCGGCCCAGCCGCCCCTGCCGCAACCGCCCGCGCCGCCTTCCGAAGCCGAGATGGCGGGGCGGCCGGATCAGTCCGGCCCGGCCAGGGCGCCAGCGCGCAGCCCGTCGCTTGCCGCCACGACGGCGCAGCAGCGCGGCGACGAGCTGCGGCCCGCGCAGCGCCCCGCCGCTTCGGCGCAGGGGCAGGCGGCCCTCTCGCAAGGCAGCAGCGCTGTTGCGCCGCGGACGGCCTTCGGGCGTTTGCAGGCGCCTGTGCCGTCGACCGGCCAGCCGGTGGCAACCCGTCCGGCAGCCTCCACGGCGCCTGCCGTCGCCGCGCCCGTGCAGGGGCCACCGGCGGCGATGGTGCAGGGCCCGCCGACGCCCGAACGGACAGCGCCAGCCCCTGTCGATCGGCCGGTGCAGGTCGCCGCAGCGGCGCCATCGCCCATGCCAGTCGCCACTGCGCCAGCCGCCGCTACGCCGCCCGCCACCGCGCCATCGACGCCCGCGCCCAATCCCGAAGCGACGCGCTCGCTCGCCGACATCATCCGCGAACTCGACGTGCCCGAGGCGGAGCGGCGGCAGGCGGTCGCGGCGGTCGACCTCAACGAAGTCGCGCGACTGCAGGCGGAGAAGCGCCGGACGCAGCAGCAGGCCGCCGCCGAAAAGGCGAAGAAGGATGCCGCCGCCAAGGCCAAGGCAGAGGCCGCCGCGAAGGCCAAGGCCGAAGCCGAGGAGAAGGCGCGCCTGGCGAAGAACCCCGCGCGCAGCTGGGTTCAGGTGGGCACCGGCCGGGATATTGCGGCGCTGGGCTTCACCCTGCGCGGCCTGCGCAAGGATTATGCGGCGATCGCGAAGCAGGATGCGTGGACGGCGCCATGGGGGCGGACCAACCGCCTCGTCATCGGCCCGTTCGCCAGCTTCACCCGCGCGCGCGCGGTGGAGGCAGAGCTGAAGAAGGCCGGCACCGACGCCTTCGCCTGGCAGAGCGATGCCGGCGAAGAGGTAAAGCCGATCGGCGCGAAATAGGCGGCGCGGCGGGCTGGCCCGGAAAATGCGGAGGCAGAGGCGAGAGCGGTGCCGTGCCAGGGGAAATCGCCTTATGCTTTTGTTTTCCGCATTTTCCGAGCCGCCGGATGAAGACATCCGGCTGGAAAACGCTATAGGGCAGGGGCATGAGTTCCCTCGCGCCCTATGCCAGCCATGCCGACCGCAGCCGTGGGCGCCTTCATCCCGAGCCGGGCGGCGAGACGCGCGGTCCCCGCGACGCCTTTCAGCGCGACCGCGACCGCATCATCCATTCCATCGCCTTTCGCCGGCTGCGCCACAAGACACAGGTGTTCATCTCGCCCGATGGCGATCATTACCGGGTCCGCCTGACCCACAGCCTGGAAGTCGCGCAGATCGGCCGCACCATCGCGCGCAGCCTTGGCCTGAACGAAGACCTGACAGAGGCGCTGTGCCTGGCCCACGACATCGGCCATCCGCCCTTCGGCCATGCCGGCGAGGACGCGTTGGAAGCGGCGATGGAGGGGCAGGGCGGCTTCGATCACAATGCCCATACGCTGCGCACGCTGATGCTGCTGGAGTCGCCCTATCCGCGCTTCCCCGGCCTCAATCTCAGCTGGGAAACGCTGGAGGGGCTGGCCAAGCATAACGGCCCGGTCATCCACCCCAATTGGGCGATGCAGGAACTGGACGCGGCCTTTCCGCTCGACCTGCACGGCTGGTCGTCGCTGGAGGCGCAGGTCGCCGCCATTGCCGACGACATCGCCTATGACAATCACGATATCGACGATGGCCTGCGCGCCGGCCTGTTGACCCTGGAGCAGATCCTGGAGGTGCCGCTGGTCGCGCGGTGCTGGCAAGGGGTGCGTGCGCGCCATCCCGACATCGCGCCCGACCGGCTGCTGCGCGAGCTGGTGCGCGACCAGATCGGCCTGATGGTCAACGATGTGATCGAAACCACCCGCGCCGCGATCGCCGCCCATCATATCGGCGATATCGCGGATGTGCGCGCTGCCGGCCGCGCGCTGGCCGGCTTTTCCGACGCGATGGTGCAGGAGGAAAAGCAGCTCAAGCGCTTCATGTACGCCTCGCTCTACCATCATCCCACGCAGCTGGCGGCGGCGGACCGGGCGCGCGCCATCGTCAGCGACCTGTTCGAAGCCTATCGCGCCGATCCCGCGCTGATGGCCGAAGGCTGGCCGCAGGGCTGCGCCTCGCAAGAGCCCGATCGCAGCCGGCACATCGCCGATTTCATCGCCGGGATGACGGATCGCTATGCAGAAAACCGTCATGCGGTGCTTTTCAGCACAAATTGTCCGTCCCTTGCGGATTGACGGCGTGCTGCGATTGCGTAATGCAGGATGTGTCTCCGCGTCGAGTCTTTGGCGCGGTCATGATGCGGGAGAGTGTGGAAGGGGCGCCCTTTGAGGGACCGCACCGGAAGCCGCCGAAGGAGCAACCGCCCCGGAATCTCTCAGGCCACGGGACCGTATCATGGGCAGGCACTCTGGAAAGCGGACGGATCATGCCGTCCCACCGAAGGGGTAAGCCGCGCATCCTTCCAACGGAATGCGGCGAAAGCTCTCAGGTTTCCTGACAGAGGGGGCGACAAATGTGTGATCTCTCTCTGGTCAGCACATGCGCCGCTTAACGACCTCTTGCCAACGGAGCCCAAGATATGACCGCACCCAGCCAGGATAACAGCGCCAACGTCGCTGAGCTGGAGGCCGAACTTCCGCTCGGCAAGCTTCCCCTCGACAACTGGCATCGTGCCAAGGGTGGCCGCATGGTCGGCTTTGCCGGCTATGAAATGCCCATCCAATATGAAGGCATCATGGCCGAGCATCAGTGGGTGCGCGAACATGCCGGCCTGTTCGACGTCAGCCATATGGGCCAGCTGAGCTTCAGCGGCGAAAGCGCCGAAGCGGTCGCGACCGCGCTGGAAACGCTGCTGCCCGGCGATATCCTTGGCCTCAAGCCCTGTCGCCAGCGCTATTCGCTGCTGCTGGACGAGGACGGCGGCGTTCTGGACGACCTGATGGTCTCCCGCCTGCCCGAGGCCAGCCCCTTCGATGGCGCGGCCTATTATATGGTCGTCAACGGCGCGACCAAATATGACGATATCGCCTGGATCATCGAGCATCTGCCCGACGAGATCATCATGAACCATATGGACGAGCAGGCCCTGCTCGCCCTGCAGGGGCCGGAAGCCGGCGCCGCACTCGCCGCGCTCATCCCCGCCACCGCCGACCTGTTCTTCATGCAATGCGGCCCGTTCAGCTGGGAAGGGCATGACATCTGGGTCAGCCGCTCGGGCTATACCGGCGAGGACGGCTTCGAGATCAGCGTGCCCGCGACGATCGCGGAAGCCTTTGCCGATGCGCTTTGCGCGCTGGACAGCGTGAAGCCCATCGGCCTTGGCGCGCGCGATTCGCTGCGGCTGGAGGCGGGGCTGCCGCTCTACGGCCATGACATCGACACCCGCGTCAGCCCGGTCGCCGCCGATCTTGGCTTTGCCATTTCGAAGCGGCGCAAGGAGCAGGGCGGCTTCATCGGCCATGCCCGGGTGATGAAGGAACTGGGCGGCGATGTCGCGTCGCGCCGGGTCGGCCTCACCATCGACGGCCGCCTGCCGGCGCGTGAAGGCGCCCCGATCTTCGCTGGCGCCACCCAGGTCGGCGAAGTGACCTCGGGCGGTTTCGCGCCGACCGTCGGCGCGCCCATCGCCATGGGCTGGGTGGCGAGCCCGCATGCCGCCATCGGCACCACGCTGGACGTGGAAGTGCGCGGCAAGCGCCTGTCCGCCACCGTCGCGCCCATGCCCTTCGTCCCCCACCGCTATCACCGCGCCAAAGCCTGAAACGCCCAGGCGCGAACCCCAAGCCCGGATATCAAGTCTTGAACAGGAGCCTGTTATGAGCCGTTATTTCACCGACGAACATGAGTGGATCGATGTGGAGGGCGACATCGCCACCGTCGGCATCACCAACTATGCCCAGGAACAGCTGGGCGACATCGTGTTTGTCGAACTGCCCGCCGAAGGCGTGACCTTCAGCAAGGGCGACGATGCCGCCGTGGTCGAATCCGTGAAGGCCGCATCCGACGTCTATGCTCCGGTATCGGGCGAGATCGTCGAGGCGAATGCCGCGCTGGAGGGCGAACCCGCGCTGGTCAACTCCGATCCGGAAGAGGAAGGCTGGTTCTTCAAGCTCCGCCTGACCGACCCCGCCGAACTGGAAGGCCTGATGAACGAGGCTGCCTACGAGGCTTTTGTCGCCGGCCTTTGACCGCGACCGTTGCGTAAATCTCCCCGTCATTCGTTTTGACGGGAAGAAAGGATCAAGATGCGTTACCTTCCCCTGACCGATCCCGACCGGAATGCCATGCTCTCCGTCATCGGTGCCGGTTCTGTCGATGACCTGTTTGCCGATGTGCCCGCCGAGGCACGCCTGACCGCAAAGATCGCCGGCCTTCCCGACCATGCCACGGAACTGGCGGTGGAACGGCATATGGGCCGGCTCGCCGCGCAGAATATGGCGGCGGGCGCCGTGCCCTTTTTCCTGGGGGCGGGGGCCTATCGCCACCATGTGCCCTCGTCGGTCGACCATCTGATCCAGCGCGGCGAATTCCTCACCGCCTACACGCCCTATCAGCCGGAAATCGCCCAAGGGACGCTTCAGGTCCTGTTCGAATTCCAGACGCAGGTGGCCCGGCTGCTCGGCTGCGATGTCGCCAATGCCTCCATGTATGACGGCTCGACCGCCTGCTGGGAGGCGATCGTCATGGCCCGGCGCATCAGCCGCCGCAGCAAGGCACTGATTTCCGGTGGCGTGCATCCGCATTATGTCTCCGTCTGCAACACCATGGCCAGGTTCACCGGTGACACGCTGGTCTACAAGGCACCGGAACTGGCGGCGACGGGCGACGAAGCCGCGCTGCTGGCCGCGATCGACGGCGAGACGAGCTGTGTCGTCGTGCAATATCCCGACATCCTTGGCCGCGTCACCGACCTGACGGCGCTGGCCGCCAGGGCGCATGAAGCCGGCGCGCTGCTGATCGCGGTCGTGACCGAGCCGGTGGCGCTGGGCGCGCTGGTGCCGCCGGGTGAGATGGGCGCGGACATCGTCGTGGGCGAGGGGCAGTCGCTGGGCGTCGGCCTGCAATTTGGTGGCCCATATCTGGGTCTCTTCGGTTGCAAGCAGAAATATGTGCGGCAGATGCCGGGCCGCCTGTGCGGTGAAACCGTCGATGCCGAGGGCAAGCGCGGCTTCGTGCTGACGCTTTCCACCCGTGAGCAGCATATCCGCCGCGAAAAGGCGACATCGAATATCTGCACCAACTCCGGCCTTTGCGCGCTGGCGTTCAGCATCCACATGACCCTGCTGGGCGAAGCCGGGCTGCGCGGTCTTGCGGAGCTGAACCACGCGTTGGCGGTGCAGGCGGCGGATCGTCTGGCGCAGGTGCCCGGCGTCACGCTGCTCAACGATACATTCTTCAACGAATTCACCCTCGTCATCGACGGCGATGCCCGCGATGTCGCCCGCACGCTGGCCGACCGCCAGATCCTGGGCGGCGTGTCGCTCGGGCGGCTGTTCCCGGATGCGCCGCACCTGGCCTCCGGCCTGGTCGTCGCCGTCACGGAGACGGCGACCGCAGAGGATGTCGAAGCGTTGGCCGCTGCGCTTGAGGAGGTGCTGGCATGAACATGTTCAAGGAAGACCGGCCCACCGCGCCCGCGCCCGTCGCCCATGAGGGCAAGCCCACCATCACCGGCAACAAGGCGCTGATGCTGGAAGAAGCGCTGATCTTCGAGATCGGCTCGACCTCGACCACGGGCGTCGACCTGGCCGCTGCGCCGCAGGTGACGAGCCGTCTGGGCGGCCTGCAACGACGTCGCCCGATCGGGCTGCCGGGCCTGTCGGAGCCGGAGACGGTGCGCCATTATACCCGCCTGTCGCGGCAGAATTACGCCATCGACCTGGGCGTCTTCCCGCTCGGCTCCTGCACGATGAAGCACAATCCGCGCCTGAATGAAAAGGTTGCGCGGATGGCGGGCTTTGCCGATCTCCACCCGCTGCAGCCGGTGTCGACCGTGCAGGGCGCGCTGGCCGTGATCCATGAACTGGCGCACTGGCTGATCACGCTGACCGGCATGCACAGCGTGGCGATGAGCCCGAAGGCGGGCGCGCATGGCGAACTGTGCGGGTTGCTGACCATCCGGGCCGCGCTCCAGGCGCGGGGCGATGCGCGCTCGGTGGTGCTGGTGCCCGAAAGCGCCCATGGCACGAACCCGGCGACGGCGGCCTTCTGCGGCTATGCAGTGGAGAATATCCCCGCCAATGCCGATGGCCGGGTCGACCTGGCGGCGCTGGAAGCGCGGCTGGGGCCGGATGTCGCGGCGGTGATGATCACCAATCCCAACACCTGCGGCCTCTTTGAGCGCGACATGAAGAAGATCGCCGATGCAGTGCATGCCGCCGGCGCCTTCGTCTATTGCGACGGCGCGAACTTCAACGCCATTGTCGGCCGGGTGCGCCCGGGCGATCTGGGCGTCGATGCGATGCACATCAACCTGCACAAGACTTTCTCCACCCCGCATGGCGGCGGCGGTCCGGGCTCGGGGCCGGTGGTGTTGTCGGAAGCGCTCTCGCCTTATGCGCCGCTGCCGTTCGTCGCACGCCATGCCGATGGCCATTTCGCGCTGATCGAGGAAGAGACGGCGGGCGAGGAGCATCCCGGCGCCTTTGGCCGCATGGTCGCCTTCCATGGCCAGATGGGCATGTTCACGCGCGCGCTCGCCTATATCCTCAGCCATGGCGCCGATGGTCTGCGCCAAGTGTCGGGCGATGCGGTGCTGAACGCCAACTACATCCTGCGCAGCCTGGAGGACGTGCTGGACGCGCCCTTTGCCGCTTCCGGCCCGTGCATGCATGAAGCGCTGTTCAGCGACAAGGGACTGGCCGAGGGCTTCACCACCCTCGACATCGCCAAGGGGCTTATCGACGAGGGTTATCACCCGATGACGATGTATTTCCCGCTGGTCGTCCATGGCGCGATGCTGGTCGAGCCGACCGAAACGGAAAGCAAGGCTGCCCTCGATCAGTTCATCATGGCGCTGCGCAGCCTGGCCGAGCGTGCAACGGCCGGTGACGAGGTGCTGAAGGGCGCGCCCTATCATGCGCCGCGCCGCCGGTTGGATGAGACGCTGGCCGCGCGCAAGCCCGTTCTGGTCTGGACGGAGCCCGCGCTCGCGCAGGCGGCCGAATAGCCGATCCACGGCTGCGCTTGTCGCATCCGGCAAAAAATTCATGGCGGCAGCATCGACCGATGCTGCCGCCATATGTTTGTAATCTCTCGGAAAATGATACGCCCCGGTCGGCGTTCGCTCCGCCCCGGTGCGATGTTTGCGAATTGCTAACGCTTTAATCTTATTGCATCCGCGGAGGCATAGTAAATGCACCTGGCGGGCGCACGCAGATCAGTGTTGAGATCATGGATAAGCAGACACAGGTTTCTGCTTGTGCTGACGCTCATCACCATGCTGTTCGGCCTTCTCGAAATGGGAACGCCGGTCGACCTTTCCCTGCGCGTGCTGCGCAACAAGCTGCGCGCCCATGATGCCAGCGGCCAGATTGTTCTTGTCGGCATCGATGACAAGGCGCTGCTGCGCGAAGGGCCATGGCCCTGGAAACGCGCCCGGCTTGCCGAACTGACCGATGACCTGTTTGCGGCAGGTGCAAAGCGCGTCTTTTTCAATCTGCCGCTGCAGGCTGGCGATGCCAAGGATGATGGGCAATTTGTGCGGGCGGTGAGCCGTTATCCCGGCCGCATCTTTGTTGGCATCAATGTCGAGCCGCAGAATCTCGGAGCCAATCGTCCCGTCGCGCCGATGGCCGCGCTTGACGGCAAGGTGACGCAGGTCAGCGCCGTTCGATGGATTCGTGGATACTGGAATGGCGTTGAGGATGTTCCCTATCGTCGGCGACTGGGTGGGCGTGAACTGGCCGCGATCGATTCCGCCCTCGCAAATGTCTACGGCGGGACGAATGAGAAATTCCCGATTGACTATGCAATTCGCAGTGCATCGGTGCCCTATGTCAGTGCGTCAGATATCTCCGCCGCGCCCGGTCAGTCGCGTACCCTGTCTGGCAAGGATGTCCTCGTAGGCTTCAATACGCAGGCGCTTGCTGCTCCTGTCATGATTCTGGGGCAGCAGCGTTCATCGCTCAATGCCGCCATCGTCCTGGGTGCGGAGACTTTGAAAGCCGGCCGGCCGATAATGGCGGGCTGGTTGCCGCCCTTCCTATTGGCGCTGATTGCTGCGTCGGCAACGTTGTATGGCAAGCGGCGCTTGTCGCGATTGGGCGGCGTTGTGGCGCTTGTGGCGCTGCTCATCCTCCCGGTATTCCTCGAAACGCTTCATGTCTTTGTCGATATTTCGCCAGCCCTGATCCTGCTGCTCGCCGCGATGATTCGGGCGGCCTGGCAACGCTTTGGCGCGGAACAAAGGGACGCCGGCACGATCAATCCGGTCTCGGGCCTGTTTACGACCAATGCCATCCGTCATGATGACGGCCTGGACCGCCGCTTGCTGATCGCCGCCCGGATTCGTCGCTTCGCCGAAGTCGTCAGCACCTTGCCGCCCCATGCGGAACAGGCCTGGACAAAGCAGATCGTCACCCGTCTGGAATTCGGTGCCGGCGGCGCGCAGCTTCTGCATGGCGACGACGGCAATTTCTTCTGGCTGGCCGATGCCGCTGATTTCGATCTGATGGTCGAGCAGTTCGAGGCATTGCATGTGCTGTTCCGCAATCCGATCAGGGTCGAGGACAAGAGCTTCGACGTCGATATTTCCTTCGGCCTGGATCGTGAATTCGGAATGCCCCTGTCGCATCGGCTGATCAGCGCGCTGGCCGCCGCCCATGCGGCGAGCACGGACGGCATCTGCTGGAAACTGCACGATCCTGCCGCTGCCGGGGCCAAGGAATGGTCTCTCTCGCTGCTGGGGGAACTGGATCAGGCGATCCTCGCCCAGCGCGTCTGGGTCGCCTATCAGCCCAAATATGACCTGACCACCCGGCGCATCATCGGCGCCGAGGCGCTGGTGCGCTGGACCCATGAGACACGCGGCCCCATCAGCCCGCAGGAATTTGTCGAGATGGCCGAACGCCATGGGCGCATCGGCAAGTTGACGGCCTTTGTGCTGGATGAGGCATTGTCGCTGGTTTCCAGGATTTTGTTGCTCGATCCCGGCTTCAAGATCGCCGTCAATATCTCGCCCAGCCTGCTGAGCGATGAGCGCATCTTCGAAATGGTCATGCAGGCGATTGAGCGCCATGGCGTGCCATCCCATTGCCTGATCCTGGAAGTGACGGAAACGGCCGCGATCGCCGAGGCGGAGATGGCGCAGACATTGCTGCGCCAGTTCAAGGCCCATGGCGTTGGCCTGTCGATCGACGACTATGGCACTGGCCTCTCCACTTTGGAGTATTTGCGCAAGATTCCGGCCAGCGAACTGAAGATCGATCGGCGCTTCACCGCGGAACTCTGTTCCAGCCCGGCGGACCAGGTCGTGATGAAATCGACGATCCAGCTGGCGCACGCCCTGGGCATGACGGCAGTGGCCGAAGGCATTGAAACGGCGGAGGCGCTCTATCTGCTGGCCAGCATGGGTTGCGATATCGGCCAGGGTTTCCATCTGGCCCGGCCGATGGGGGCAGCGGACATCATGGGGATGCTGACCCCCGCTGCCAGAGGGGATGAGAAGGTTGCTTATGGTTAAGAGGTTGTAACCTTTAGCAGTTAATGATAGCTCAACCATTAGCCCGGCTGTGCCGGTCGGGCTCAATATGGGGTGCTATCATGCGGAAAAACACCGTACTCGCTGGTCGCAATAAGCGTCCGCAGCCGACCAAAGGTTTTTGGGACTGGCTTTTCGGCGGCGACTGGGGCTGAGTTTTCAGCCATTTTAGCTGTTTAGGAAAAGCCCCTTTCGAGGGGCTTTTCTTTTGTTAACCTTATCCCAAAGCCTGGTTAATGCTATCCACCATCGCCCCTCCGGCGCTGGACCGTTGCGCGAATCGGCCCAACCGAATCGGATATGATTAACCCTTCACCCGCTGTGCCGGATGCGCCTGATGGCGCAGGCGGGTCCGTCTGATGCGCAGATGTTCGCGCAGGGCGATGTAGAGGCCGCTGGCGACAATGAAGGTCGCACCGATGAAGGTCGTCACCAGTGGCCAGTCGTTCCAGATCAGCCACCCCAGGATCGTCGACCAGATGATCGTGCTGTAATCCATGGGCAGCACCACCGAGACCGGCGCCCAGCGCAGGGCGCCCGTCATGCAGAGCTGCGCTATGCCGCCGGACAGCCCCATCAGGACGAGCAGCGCCCAGGTGGCGGTGTCATGCGGCTGGGCATAGAAGATCATGAGCACCGATAGCGGCGGCACGGAGAGGAAGGTGAACCAGAAGACCGTGACGGCGGCCCCCTCCGTGCGGCCAAGCTCACGCAGCAGGATGCTAATCAGCGCGGTGACGACGGCGCCGGTCAATGCCACGGCGACGCCGATCAGGGGGAAATGCCCGGAATCGGGGCGGGTCATGATGATGACGCCCAGAAAGCCCATAATCACCGCGCTCCAGCGATGGATGCCTGTCCGTTCCCGCAGGATCAGCGCCGACAGGATCGTGCCGAAGATCGGCATGGTGAACCCGATGGTGGTCGCTTCCGTCAGCGGCAGCAGGATATAGGAGCCGAAATTCAGGATCATGCCGAACAGGCCCAGCGCGGTCCGGCTGCTGTGGGTGCCGATCCGGCTGGTGCGAACGGCGCCGGGGCCATCGGTAAAGGCGATCCAGGCGAACACCATCGGCAGTGCCAGCGCCTGCCGATAGAATAATGTCTCGACCAGATTGACGCCCCAGCCGTTCAGCAGCTTGGCGGACGCGAACATGATGGAGATGGAGAACATGGCGAGCAGCCGCAGCCCGATCGCCATGAAGGGGCGCTCTTCCCGGGCGAGGGGCGCATGGGCGGGGGCGGGAGGCGCCGGCTCCGCCTCCGATGTCATCGAAGATCGTTCCACGCTGCCCGCTTTAGCCGCTTTGCCGCACTGCGCAATCGGTGGCGCAGCACGGATCGGCATTATCTCCCGGCTTTTGTGAACCGCAGCGTCATGCGATCGCTCTCGCCAATGGCCAGATAGCGATCCCGGTCCACGACGCCCTTGCGCAGGGTCGGCGGCAGTGTCCACACGCCGTCCGGCCAGTCGGCCGTATCCTTGGGATTGGCGTTGATTTCCGATGCACCGGCATAGGTGAAGCCGGCGGCCTCCGCGATGCGCCGTACCGTCGATGTTTTCAGATAGCCGCTGTTCTTTTCCACGGCGGTATCGCGATCTTCCGGCAACCGGTGATCGACGATGCCCAGCGTGCCGCCGGGCTTCAGCACATCGTAAAATGCCTTGAACTGCGCGGCTTCCGTGCCGCCCATCACCATATTGTGGATGTTGCGGAAGGTGACGACGAGGTCGGCGCTACCGGCCGGGATGACCGTCTGCGGCGCCGTCCACGGGACCAGCTTCACCTTGCCATAGGTGGCGGGATCGGCGTCCAGCTTGGCTTTCAGGCTGTCAAAGCCGCGGCCGGGGGCCTGGGCGGCATAAAACACGCCCTTGTCCTTCAGCAGCGGCGCCAGGATCTCCGTATACCATCCGCCGGCCGGGGAATATTCGATCACCGTCTGGCCTGGCTTGACGCCGAAGAAGCGCAGCGTCTCGGCAGGATGGCGATAGTTGTCGCGCGCGGCATTGGCCGGTGTCCGTGTCGGCGCGGCCACGGCTCTAGCGATGGCGTCCTTTGCCGTTGCCGGCGATTCGGCGTCGGCGCGCAGCGCCAGCGCGGGAATGGCGATGGCACTGATGCCGAAGATCAGCGCCGTATAGAGGACGGTCGGTGAGCGCATGACGTCTGCATCCCTGAAGAGTGACCCGCTATGGGCGTGCGACGAGGATGAAGCCTGATGCCGGTTCGCGCAAGCCGCATGTCGACAGGCGACGCTGGCGGGTCGACAAAGGGATGGCGATGGCAGGTGGTCCCTTGAACCCCTGACACCGATCTGCCTGCGATCAGAGGCAGGCTTCCAGGAACGGCTGGTCGAAGCCGAAGCCGCGGGCCTTTTCCAGCGTATAGGGGCGCAGGCCCATCGAGCGATATTCGCCGATGATCTTTCCGTTCTCGTCCTCGGAAATATATTCGAACTTGAACAGTTCCTGGGTGACGATCACGTCGCCCTCCATGCCGATCACTTCGGTGACGTTGGTCACGCGGCGCGAACCGTCGCGCAGGCGCTTCACCTGCACGATGAGGTCGACGGAGTCGGCGATCTGCTTGGAAATCGCTTCCTTCGGGATCTTGATGTCGCCCATCAGGATCATGTTCTCCATGCGGCCCAGGCATTCGCGTGGGGAGTTGGAGTGGAGCGTACACATGGAGCCGTCATGGCCGGTGTTCATCGCGGCGAGCAGGTCGAAACATTCCGCGCCACGAATTTCGCCCAGGATGATGCGGTCTGGCCGCATACGCAGCGCGTTCTTCACAAGATCGCCGATGGTGATCGCGCCTTGCCCTTCCAGATTGGCGGGCCGGGTTTCCAGCGGCAGCCAATGGGGCTGTTGCAGCCGCAGCTCGGCCGCGTCCTCGATGGTCAGCACGCGCTCGCCCGGGTCGATCATCTTCGAGAGGGCGTTGAGCATCGTCGTCTTACCCGAGCCGGTGCCGCCCGAAATGACGATGTTGAAGCGGCAGGCGCCGGCGATCTTCAATGCCGTACACATCTTCTGGTTCATCGCGCCCCATTGGGCCAGATTGTCCAGCGTGATCGGCTTGGCGGAGAATTTACGGATGGAGATGGCGGTGCCGCGCAGCGAGAGCGGCGGCACGATCACGTTGACGCGGCTGCCGTCGGGCAGGCGGGCGTCGGCCAGCGGTGTCGTCTGGTCGACACGGCGGCCGACCTTGTTCACGATCCGCTGGGCGATCTGGAACAGATGCTCCTCGTCGCGGAAATGGATGGGCGCGATCTGCAGCTTGCCCTTTTTTTCGACATAGGTCTGCTCGGGGCCGTTGACCATGATGTCGGTGATTTCCGGATCGCTCAGCAATTCTTCGAGCGGGCCAAGGCCAAGAAGTTCGTCGACCAGCACCTTTTCCAGCGCGAACTGCTCGCGGCGGTTGAGCGTCAGCTTCAGCTCGGCCAGCACTTCCATGATGATCGGGCGGAATTCCTCGGCCAGCTCATCCTTGGTCAGCGTCGCGGCGGCTTCCGGGTCGACACGCTCCAGCAGGCGCGGCAGCACCTGTTCCTTGATCTTGTGGACGGAAACTTCGAAACCCTGCGGCTCGTTGCCGATGCTGTGATCGGTATTGGCGCGATCGGACAGGCGGGCCATCGCGTCGGCATTACGCTGTTCCTGCGGTGAGATGACGGCCAGCGGATCGATCGGCGCCACGCTTTCGATCGGCGGAAACTGCTCGCCACCCGGCGCTTCGTTCTCCCTGGGGGCAGGCTTGCCGCCATGCATCGGACGCGCCACGCCAAAGGCCGGCTTGATGCCGCTGGTTCCGTTCTTCCGTCCGAATGCGCTCATGGTTCCCCGCCGAATTCCCGCGGCAGACTGGATAAAGCCCGCCGAATATTTCATGGCCAGAACTGGTGAATAGGCCGGAAACTTTGACAAAAGGCTAATGTTGCGCGGGTGCCTAGGCCATTATGCGGGGACATAAGGCGATAAAGGGAAGGGGCGGCAGCGCCCGTTCACGATGCCACGGCTTCGCGCGGCCGGATATTGCATGACAGTTTCGCTGGCCGGCAGGCGAACCTCGGCGTGGATCGCAAAAAGCGCGCGAGCTTTGCGATGCCCTGTATCGACAGAGGAGAGAGGCGCGCCGCGACGCGGCATTGTGAGCGCGCGCCGATCTGGCCGGATCGTGGAGATGAAGGCGCAATCGGATGGCCTTCATCCCGGGGTTTGAAAAGGCCCTCAGCCCGCCTTTTCGGCGAGGACCGTCAGGCCCTTTTCATTCACTTCGGCAAAGCCGCCCTCGACGGGGACGATCTCCGGCGCGGCGCCCGCGCTGGTGAAGATCTGGATGGCGCCGTCGCGCACGGTCGACATGAAGGGCGCATGGCCTTCCAGCACGCCGAAATCGCCGTCCATGCCGGGGACCACGACCATGTGGACGCTCTCGGAGCGCACCAGCTTTTCAGGGGTCACGAGTTCAAAGTGCAGTGCCATGTCTTTACTGAGCCTTTGCTGTGTCGAGCGCGACCGTCATAATCATCTGGATACCCTTGCCCTCTTGCCAGACAATGTTGGGTCCATCCAGCATCACGACCATGTGTCCGCCCGGCCGTTGCGCATTGAGCACGAACAAGTCGCGCATGAGATTTCCGTTCATGCCGGATCGGGTCTTGTCGAACGTCCAGCCATTAGTGCCCCTCAGCTTGTCAGCCCAGAGGCTGCGCGCCGTCAGCGACAGTGGGGTATCTGCAACAGTCACCTTACAGGCAGGTACAGTCGCAGATGCCGCCATCCACATCTTACCTTCTGTTGTGGATATCGAAGCATAAAGGCCCTGGGTGCCGAATAGCCTGCTGGCCATACCAAGAACGTCGGCCGGTGGCGCTTTGTCCAACTTAACCCCGACTTCGTCCAGTGCCTTGCTATTCTTCGCTGTCAGATAGTCCTTTTGCGTCAGTTGCAAAGCGCAAGCGCGAAAGGCAACTTCGATCCGATCCGCCAGCAGCTGGCCCGGCTTGGCGGCAATGGCTGGCGAAGCTGCCTGCAGCAGCGCCATGCCAAAGACCGCCAAGCCGGCCACGTCTGCTTAAGCCGCTTCGGCCGCCAGCTTCTTGGCCTTCTCGACCGCTTCGTCGATGCCGCCGACCATGTAGAAGGCGTTTTCGGGCAGGTGGTCATATTCGCCGTCGACCACGGCCTTGAACGATTTCACCGTGTCTTCGATCTGGACGAACTTGCCGCTGATGCCGGTGAAGACCTCTGCCACATGGAAGGGCTGGCTGAGGAACTTCTGGATCTTGCGGGCGCGGGCGACGGTCAGCTTGTCCTCTTCCGACAGCTCGTCCATGCCCAGAATGGCGATGATGTCCTGCAGCGACTTGTACTTCTGCAGGATCGACTGGACGGCGCGGGCGGTGTCGTAATGCTCCTGGCCTACGGTGCGCGGCTCCAGCACGCGGCTGGTGGAGTCGAGCGGGTCGACCGCCGGATAGATGCCCAGTTCCGAGATTGCGCGGTTGAGCACGGTCGTCGCGTCAAGATGCGCGAAGGACGTGGCCGGCGCCGGATCGGTAAGATCGTCCGCGGGAACGTACACGGCCTGAACCGAGGTGATCGATCCCTTGTTGGTCGACGTGATGCGCTCCTGCAGCTGGCCCATGTCGGTCGACAGGGTCGGCTGATAGCCCACGGCCGAAGGAATGCGGCCGAGCAGGGCGGACACTTCGGCGCCCGCCTGGGTGAAGCGGAAGATGTTGTCCACGAAGAACAGCACGTCCTGGCCTTCGACGTCGCGGAAATATTCCGCGATGGTGAGGCCGGAGAGGGCGACGCGGGCACGGGCGCCCGGCGGCTCGTTCATCTGGCCATAGACCAGCGCCACCTTGGAACCTTCGGAGATTGCGTTGCCATCGGCGTCCTTGGCGATGACGCCGGCATCGAGGAATTCGTGATACAGGTCGTTACCCTCGCGGGTCCGCTCGCCGACGCCCGCGAACACGGAGGTGCCGCCATGGCCCTTCGCGATGTTGTTGATGAGTTCCTGAATGAGCACGGTCTTGCCCACGCCCGCGCCGCCGAACAGGCCGATCTTGCCGCCCTTGGCATAGGGGGCGAGAAGGTCGATCACCTTGATGCCGGTGACGAGGATGGAGCTGTCGGTCGACTGGTCGATGAACTCCGGCGCCTTGGCGTGGATCGGCGACTTCATGTCGGTGCCGATCGGGCCGCGCTCGTCGATCGGCTCGCCGATGACGTTGAGGATGCGGCCGAGGGTCGCGGGGCCGACGGGCACGCTGATCTGCGCGCCGGTGTCGGTCACTTCCTGCCCGCGGGTGAGCCCGTCGGTCGAGTCCATCGCGATGGTGCGGACGGTGTTCTCACCCAGATGCTGGGCGACTTCGAGGACCAGGCGCTGGCCGTTGTTGCTGGTCTCCAGCGCCGAGAGGATGAAAGGGAGCGCATCGGGGAAGGTCACGTCGACGACAGCGCCGATGACCTGCGAGATGCGGCCTACATTGTTGGTGGTTGCCATGACTGTCTACCTTCTGCCTTCTTCGTCTGTCGTGCTCCTGCGAAAGCAGGAGCCCAGGCCCCGAGGTTCCTACTTCCGCAGGAGCACGAGGCGTTGATTTACAGCGCTTCCGCGCCCGAAATAATCTCGACCAGTTCCGTGGTGATCGCGGCCTGGCGGCTGCGGTTATACTGGATGGTCAGTTTGTTGATGAGGTCGCCGGCATTGCGGGTCGCATTGTCCATGGCGGTCATCGAGGCGCCCTGTTCGGACGCGTTGTTTTCCAGCAGCGCCTTGAACAGCTGGATCGAGATGTTGCGGGGCAACAGGTCGTCCAGGATCGCTTCCTCGCTCGGCTCATATTCCACCGTCGCGCCGATGGCGTTGCGGTCGGCATCGTCCGGGATCTTGACGGGGATGATCTGCTGTTCGGTCGGAATCTGCGCCAGCGCCGACTTGAAGCGCGAGTAGAACAGATGCGCCATGTCGAACTTGCCATCCAGATACATGGCGGACAGTTCCCTGGCGATCGCCTGCGCCTGCGAGAAGCCGGGTTCCTTGAGGCCGGTCGTGTCATATTGCGCCACGATCATGCCGGGATAGGTGCGGTTGATCACCGGACGGCCCTTGCGGCCGATCAGGTAGAATTTCACCGTCTTGCCCTCGGCGATCAGCGCATCGGCCTTGATGCGCGCGGCCTTGACGATATTGGCGTTGAATGCGCCGGCAAGGCCACGGTCGGAGTTGGCGACGACCAGCAGGTGGACCTGATCCTTGCCGGTGCCCGCGAGCAGCGGGGAGGCGCCTTCGCCGGAGCCGCCCGCGATCTTCGACGCAAGGCTGGCGACCACGGCTTCCAGCCGGCTGGAATAGGGGCGGGCGGCTTCGGCCGCGGCCTGCGCCTTGCGCAGCTTCGCGGCGGCAACCATCTGCTTCGCCTTGGTGATCTTCTGGGTCGACTTGACCGACCCGATCCTGATCTTGAGTTCCTTGAGGCTAGCCATTCTCTATGCGTTCCGTGCCAGGGCCAGACGACCCGCGAGACCAAAAAAACCGACGCCCATGGCGCCTTCGAACCAGCGCATCGCGCCGCTCTGCCCGACCCTGCGGCCGGCATGGGTGGCGAGCATCGCCAGCGTCACGCACCACAGGAAACCCAGGGCATAGACGATCGCGATCAGCAGCACGCCCTGCAGCGGCGCCTGCGGCCCGGTGCCCACGAACTGGGGCAGGGCGGCAAGGAAGAAGATCGCCACCTTCGGGTTCAGCACGGTGCTCACGAAGCCCTGGGCAAAGGGCGACCCCCCGATCCGCATCTTCGCTTCCCGCGCCGGTCCCGGCCGGATCGCGCCGCGCAGCATCTGCAGGCCCAGCCAGGCGAGGTAGATCGCGCCGGCGATCTTCACCGCCATGAACATGCCGGGCACCGCATTGAGCACGCTCAGGAAGCCGAAGCCGCAGAGCGCCATGTAGAACAGGCCGCCCAGCTGGATGCCGCCGATCGCCGCCATGCCCGCCCGCAAACCGCGCCGCGCCGCGTGACCGGCCACCAGCATGGTGTCCGGTCCCGGAAGCAGCACCAGGCCGATCGCCATGATCGTCCAGGCAAGAAGGGAATGTGCGGTCAGCATTATCGCAGCTTCGTTCTTCCTTTTTTCCGTCATCCCTGCGGAAGCGGGGATCCATCTCCCTTGCGTTGCGTCTGAACGCTCGGTCAGGAGATGGGCCCCCGCCTGCGCGGGGGTGACGGTTGCTAATAGTTCAAGCGAAGGTCTTGCCGAATGCGTCCAGCGCCGCCTTCAGCTTGGCCTTGGGCTCGTCGCCCAGATCCTTGCTGTCGCGGATCGCGCCGAGCACATCGGCATGTTCGTGACGCAGATAGGCCAGCATGGCTTCTTCGTAACGGTTCACGTCCTTGACCGGGATGCTGTCCAGATAGCCGCTGGTGCCCGCGAAGATCGAC
Organism: Sphingobium aquiterrae; assembly: GCF_037154135.1. NCBI lineage: Bacteria > Pseudomonadati > Pseudomonadota > Alphaproteobacteria > Sphingomonadales > Sphingobiaceae > Sphingobium > Sphingobium aquiterrae. The sequence goes on along the minus strand of NZ_JBANFL010000003.1, from coordinate 170,389 downwards.
GCGGTCTGCTCTTCGAAGGGCAGCGGCGAGAACTGGGCCTGCTTCAGCAGCTCGGTCAGGCGGGCGCCGCGGTTCAGCAACTTCTGGGTCGAGGCGTCGAGGTCCGAGCCGAACTGGGCGAAGGCGGCCATTTCGCGATACTGGGCCAGTTCCAGCTTGATCGAGCCGGAGACCTTCTTCATCGCCTTGGTCTGCGCGGCGGAGCCGACGCGCGACACCGAGAGACCCACGTTGATCGCCGGGCGGATGCCCTGGTAGAACAGGTTGGTTTCAAGGAAGATCTGGCCGTCGGTGATCGAGATCACGTTGGTCGGGATATAGGCGGACACGTCGCCCGCCTGCGTCTCGATGATCGGCAGGGCGGTCAGCGAACCGGCGCCCATCGCGTCCGACATCTTGGCCGCGCGCTCCAGCAGGCGGCTGTGCAGGTAGAACACGTCGCCCGGATAGGCTTCGCGGCCCGGGGGACGACGCAGCAGCAGCGACATCTGGCGATAGGCGACGGCCTGCTTGGAAAGATCGTCATATACGATGACGGCATGCATGCCGTTGTCGCGGAAGAACTCGCCCATGGTCACGCCGGTATAGGGCGCGAGATACTGCAGCGGCGCGGGCTCGGAAGCGGTCGCGGCGACGACGATGGAATATTCCATCGCGCCATTTTCTTCGAGCTGCTTGACGATCTGCGCCACGGTCGAGCGCTTCTGGCCGATCGCGACATAGATGCAATAGAGCTTCTTGCCCTCGTCGTCGCCGGCGTTCACGCCCTTCTGGTTGATGAAGGTGTCGATGGCGACGGCGGTCTTGCCGGTCTGGCGGTCGCCGATGATCAGCTCGCGCTGGCCGCGGCCGACGGGGACGAGGGCGTCGATCGCCTTGAGGCCGGTCTGCACGGGCTCATGCACCGACTTGCGGGGGATGATGCCCGGCGCCTTCACTTCCACGCGCTTGCGCTCGGTATACTGGATCGGCCCCTTGCCGTCGATCGGGTTGCCCAGGCCGTCCACGACGCGGCCCAGCAGGCCCTTGCCCACGGGCACGTCGACGATGGTGCCCGTGCGCTTGACGGTGTCGCCTTCCTTGATCTCGCTGTCCGAGCCGAAGATCACGACGCCGACATTGTCGGCTTCCAGGTTGAGCGCCATGCCCTGCACGCCATTGGCGAACTCGACCATTTCGCCCGCCTGGACGTTGTCGAGGCCATGGACGCGGGCGATGCCGTCGCCCACGGTCAGCACGGTGCCGACTTCGCTCACCTGTGCTTCGGTGCCGAAATTGGCGATCTGGTCCTTGATGACCTTTGAGATTTCTGCGGCGTTGATATCCATGTTCAGCCTTTCGTCGGACCTTTTTTAGGGGCCTTCAGCCCTTCATAGCATGGGCGAGAGTATTCAAACGGGTACGGATGGAGTTGTCGATCATCTGGCTGCCGATCTTGACGACCAGCCCGCCCAGGATCGCGGGATCGACCTTCGCCTCGATCGCGACATCGCGGCCGACGCGCGCCCGCAGGCTCTTCTGCAGGGCGGTGATCTGGGTCTTGGACAGCGGATGGGCGGACACCACCTCCGCGCGGGTCTCGCCCCGGTGATTCGAAAGCAGCGTCTCATAGGCGCGGATGACCGCGGGCAGCTGGGAGAGGCGGCGGTTCTGGGCGAGCACGCCCAGGAAATTGCCGGTCAGCACGTCCAGCTTCAGGCTGGCGGCGACGGCGGCGACCGCCTTTGTCGCGACATCGCGCCCGATCAGGGGGCTTGTTATCAAGTCCTTGAAATCGCTCGATTGTGCCAGCGCGATTTTCAGCGTGGCAAGGTTTTCGCCAACTGAATCGAGCGCCTTTCCATCACGGGCCAGCGCGAACAGCGCTACTGCGTAGCGCCCGCTGAGGCTTGCCTGAATGCCGCCGCTGTTTTCCACGCGCTCCAAATCCTCCGGCTCGATGTGCTGGCCATGCGAAACGGGGGAGGGAAGTTGCCTGCCCCCCATGACATGCGGGCCGGTTAGCAGGGGGGAGGCAGGGATGCAAGGCGGCTTAAAGCATTACTTGGCAGCGTCGCATTTGTGCGGAAAAAGGGCTGCCCCCGGCCATTTTCCCCGATCGCCGCAGTCCGCAATTGTTAACGGTTACATGACAGAAATGTGACGGTTTTCCGGGGAAAATTCTGTTTTTTCTTCGCCGCCATTAACCGGTTTTTATGTCCGAACTGCGAGTGATCGCCCGGCATTACGAACCTAATCGGGGCATGAATATAACCATGATCGACAAGTTGGGGTGGCGCGTGGGGCAATTTCTGCGGCGCAATCGCTCGCTGGCGGGGCAGGTCCGGCTGACGGTTGCGCTGTTGTGCGCGCTGCTGCTGGTCCTCACATTATCGGTTTTTGCCGCGACTCTGGTGAATCAGGTCGGCCTGGCCCGGCTGGTGGACGGGCGGATGCAGCCGATCGGTGCGCTGCAGCGGGCGGCAAGCGGCTATGGCCGGGCCATCGGCATCGCGTACAAGGTGCGCAGCGGCAATATGACGCCCCAGGGCGGCGTGAGCGCGGTCGGATCGCTGCAGAAGGAGATCGACCGGGACTGGGCGGCCCTGGAAGGGCGAGTCCCGGCCAGCGCCGGCGGCGTGCGCTGGGCCAGCCTGCGCGACGCGCGCGGACCTGCCGACGCCGCGCTGGTGCAGCTTGTCCGCCTGCTGGAACATGATGACGAGGACGGGCTGGATTTCTTCCTTTCCGGCAATTTCTATACGCAGGTCGATCCGTTGCTGACCACGGCGCAAAGCTATGTTGTCGGGCTGCGGCGGATGGCGGAACAGGAGCAGGCCGCGCTGCAGGCGGTGGCGCTCGGCACGCAGTTGATGACCGCGCTCACGCTGATTGCCGGCATGGCCTCGGGCTTCCTGATGCTGCGCCATGCCAATCGCAACCTTGTCGGGCCGCTGGTGGAGATTGGCCACTATACCGCCGGCAACTGGGCGAGCGGGGATGCAAGCGGCGTCGTGCCGCACCATGATCGCCAGGACGAGATCGGCGAGATCGCCCGCGCCATCGCCACGGCGGCCGAGCGCGCGGCCGAGGCCCGGCGGGAAGCGGCGGCCCGCCATGAGGCCGAACGGGTCATGCTGGCCATGGAACATGATGCGGTGGAGGCGGAGAGGCGCCGCGCCGCCGCGCTCGACCTGTCCTTCACCCGTTTCGAGACCGGGCTTTCGGCACTGGTCGGCGGCCTTGCCTCGGCCGCGCAGTCGATGCGCGGCATGGCGCACCAGTTGACCACCGCATCGGCGACCTCGGCCGACATGGCCGCCACGGCCGCGGGCGATGTCGAATCGATCGCCATCACCATGACCCAGATCGAGGAGGCGAGCACCACGCTGTTCGCCATCGCCGGCGATGTCGAGACGACGATCGGCCTGGCGCGCACCCAGACGGCGAACGTCTATGCGCAGAGCCAGGAGAACCGCACCCATGTCCATGCGCTGGGCGGCCTGGTGCAAGATATCTGCGGCGCGCTGGAGTTGATCAGCGCCATCGCGCAGCAGACCAACCTGCTCGCCCTCAATGCGACGATCGAGGCAAGCCGGGCGGGCGACGCCGGGCGCGGCTTTGCCGTGGTGGCGCAGGAAATCAAGAATCTGGCGCTGCAGACCCAGGGGGCCGCCGCCGACATCGACACCCGCCTGCAGCGGATCGTCGGCACCAGCGACCGGGTGCTGACCAGCGTCTCGCTGGTGGAAGACATGGCGGCGGGCATGGAACGCAATGCCGACCGTATTGGCGAGGCGGTGGCGACGCAGAGCCACTCCAGCCGGGAAATCGCATCGGCGCTGGGCCATGCCCGGATCAGCACGCGCGATGCGGTGGGCGGCATGACCGTGCTGCAGGACCGCGCCAGTGCCGTGCGGGCGGAGGCGAACGGCCTGTTCGCGACGGCCGAGGATATTGCCTGCAAGGCGGAGGCGCTGCGCCACGAATTTGCGCGTTTCGCCGGAGAGGTGAAGCACGCGGCCTGACCGGCCCATGGCCGGCCGTGCCGTTCAACCCGTGTCAGGGTTGTTCGGCCGGATCGGGCAGTTTCCCTTTTTCGCAATGATAGACCAGCTTTTCATTGGGCTGGGAGGGCAGGAGCGCGGCGATTTCCGATTGCATCCTGGCGATCTGCTGCAATGCCGCAGGATCGCCGGTGCAGGCGCCTTCCTTGTACTTCGCCCGGATTTCATGCGCCTGGTCGAGCGTGGCGAGGTCGGCAAGATAGCGGTCGGCCGTAAAGGTGCCGGTGCCGGGGTTGAAGCGGTCGATGGTGATCGCCGCGTCTTCCTTCGGCGCCGTCAGCCGGGTCCACTGGTCGCCTTCCGGCACGAACTGCGTCGCGCCGTTCGCGCAGCCCTGTTCGGTCCAGTTGAGCGGCACGTCGCTCAGGTCCGACACGGTGATGCGGCTGCGGCCTTCGTCGATCCGGCAGATATTGTCGCCGGCGGCGACATAGCCCTGGCTCGTCCGGGTCGTCGCTTCCCCGGTGTCGGGCGTCACGATGCGGTCTTCGATGCTGGAAAAACTGGGCTTGAGGAAAAAGAACAGCAGCGCGCCCAGCAGCAGCACGCCGCCCCCGATGCCGCACCACAGCGTCTGCCGTCGCTTGCCCTGCGTATAGCCGAGCCCGGCGGCGCCCAGCGCCAGCACCGCCATGGCGAGCAGCACGGCCGCGCCCGCCATCGCGTTTTCGCGGCCGGAAATGACTTGCTGTTCGGCCGTATCGCGCGCGCGCGCCATGGCGGCGTCGCGCCGCTCGGCATTGGTGCGCTCCGTCTCGGCGCGGACGGTCGCTTCCTGCGCGGAGCGGCGGGCATCCTCTTCGGCGAGCTGCGCGCTCGACTTGCACTGCACGCTGGTGTGCATGAATTTGACCCCCGCCTGCCGCAGGAAGGACGCGATCTCGCGGTTGGACACGGCAAAGCCATATTCCGCGTCATTGCCGTCCGACACCGAACCGAAGCTGTTGAGCCCCAATATGCGCCCGCAATCGTCCACCAGTGGCCCGCCGCTGTTGCCCGCCGCCATGGGCGCTGTGTGCAATATGGTGTCGAACTGCTTGCCCGACCGGCCGGAGGAGATGTTGCCGCCGGTCTTCACCGTCGTCTGCGGCTCGATCATGTCCTTCAGGCCCAGGCCCTGCGCGCGGTCGACCGCGCCGGGATAGCCGATGGCGGTCACATGCTCGCCATCCACCACCGCGCCCGAATAGAAAGTGCCCGGCGGCAACCGCCCCTCGCGCAGCTGGATCAGCGCCAGGTCGTTGCCCGGCGAATAGGCGATGACGGTGCCGCCATAGCTCTGCCGCCCTTCGGAGGGGATGACGCCGATGACGATGTTCTTCTCGTCGCGGGTCAGCTCGACCACATGGGCGTTGGTCAGCACCTTGTCCGGCGCGACCGCGATGCCGCTGCCATGGCCGACGAAATAGGCGTCGCTGCCGTCGGTCGCGACCAGCGCCACGCGCACCACGCCGCGCGCCGCCGCGCCGACATCGGCCTGATCGGCATGGGCGCTGGCGCTCAGGCCGGCGGCAAGCAGGATGGCAAGGATGCGGCGCGGGTGCAGGATCATATCGGCGGCACTACATATGCCATGCGCTGCTTTAGGCAATCGGGAAAAGCATGGGAGGCCGTTCGCGCCCGTCCGTGGGCTTTGACAGCAAGGGGCGGGAAGCGGCAGGAGGGGCGTGCCGCTAGACAGGAAGGCATGAACCAGATGACTCATCCCCGCGTCGCCCCTGTCGACGGAAATCCGGAGGCCGGCCGGGCCATGCCCTCCGACGACGCCTGCTGGGTAGCTTTTTCGGCGCGCGACCGCGATCAGGACGGGCGCTTCGTCGGCGCGGTGCGCACGACCGGCATCTATTGCAAGCCCAGTTGCCCGGCCCGGCACCCCAGGCGCGAAAATATGGCCTTCTATCCCGATGGCGCGGCCGCCCGCGCGGCGGGCTATCGCGCCTGCCTGCGCTGCCGGCCCGATGAAGTGGGGCGGGACCGGCTGGCCGTGGACCGCGCCCTGGCCCTGATGGCACAGGCCGAAGAGCCCCTGGCGCTGGAGGCCCTGGCGGCGGGCGTCGGCTATGCCCCGCATCATTTCCATCGCCTGTTCAAGCGCGCCACCGGCATCACGCCCGCCGCCTATGCCCGCAAGCTGCGGGCCGATCGTCTGGAAGTGGCGCTGGCGACGGGGGTGAGCGTGACCGAGGCGATCTATGACGCCGGCTATAATGCGCCCAGCCGGGCCTATGCCGATGCCGAGCAACGCCTGGGCATGACGCCCAGCGCATGGAAGGATGGCGGTCGGGGCGTCACCATCCGCTATCTGGTGGCGCACAGCAGCCTTGGCCCGATGCTGATCGCCGCGACCGACCGGGGCCTGTGCCGGATCAGCTTCGACGAGGACGAGGCCGCGCTCTGCCAGCGCTTTCCGCGCGCCGACATCCGGCCCGCCGACGCGGCTTTCTCTGCCCTCGCGGCGGAAGTCGTGGCGCTCGCGGACGACCCCGCCCGCGCGGCCAACCTGCCGCTCGACGTGGCCGGCACCGCCTTCCAGCAATCGGTCTGGGAGGCTTTGCGCGCGATCCCGCCGGGCGAAACCCGCACCTACAGGCAGGTCGCGGCCGCCGTCGGCCGTCCTGAAGCGGTGCGCGCGGCGGGCACGGCCTGCGGCGGCAACAATCTTGCGGTGCTCATCCCCTGCCATCGGGTCTTGCGCAGCGACGGGAGCCTTGGCGGCTATGCCTATGGGCTGGAACGCAAGCGCGCGCTGCTCGCCCGTGAACGGGGCGACGCCGACAGGTGAAGGCCGGCGCCGTAGCGGAAGGCGATCCTTGCCTCCCCGCACGCCTCCGACCGTCGTGGCTGCAAAACGCTTCACCGTCAAGAAACGGCGTGACACGGCCGGACCGCGGTGCTTAATGGGCATTAATGGTTCACCTTCTGCGCCGCATCATGCCCGTTCGGTACGGGAACGCGGGATCGACCTGATCGAGCCATGCCCGCTTTCCTGACCTTCCCTCTCTCCGTCCTCGTCTCGACCCAGCTTGCGCTGCTGCCGGCCAGCACGCAGGTGGCCGCCGGTCCGCAGGGGCAGGGCGCCGCCGTATCCGCGATCGTCGGCGACATCATCGGCTATACACGCTGGCCCGTGCCGCCCGCGCCGGTCCGCCTCTGCCTGGCCGGCGCGCCGCATCATGCCGGGCGCCTGGGCGCCATCATGCTGCCGTCGGGGCAGGGGGTGCGCGTGCAGCAGGTCGCGGTCCCCGCGCCGGTCGAGGGTGGGGACTGCGATGTCCTCTATGTCGGCGGCCTGGATGCCCCGCATGCCCGCGCCCTGCTGGCAGGCGCGCGCGGGCGGGCCGTGCTGACCATCGCGGAGGATGACGATCGCTGCCGTGGCGGCGCCATGATCTGCCTGCATGTCGGCGCGACGTCCATCGGCTTTGAACTGAACGTCGACGCCGTGTCGCGCGGTGCCGTCAGGATTGACCCGCGCGTGCTTCGTCTGTCGCGCGGATGGGAGAAGGTGGAATGAGCCAGGGGCGGCCAACCCTGCGTCAGGTGCTGTCACGCATGCACCTGCGCGTCACGCTGTTCGCGGTCGCCATGGCCGGGCTGACGGTGCTGGCGACGGGGCTGGTCGTCATGCGCGGCTATGCCCACCAGAATCTCGAACTGATCGCCCGGTCCGCCAGCTTCGCCGTGGAGCCCGCGGTCGTCTTCAACGATCGTCAGGGCATCAAGGAGGCGCTTGTGCCCTTTGTCGGCATGGAGGGCGTGTCCGCGCTGGTGATCGCCGCGCCCGACGGCCGGGAGATCGCGCGCTGGCGCCGCCCCGGCGAGGGCTGGATCTACCGGCTGGAACAGCGTGCCGGCGAAACGCTCTGGCCGCGCCCCGTGGTCGCGCGCATCGGCCATGGCGGTGTCGTCATCGGCGAAGTGCGCGTGTCCGGCGACGCGGGCGGCATCGGCCGCTATGTGATGATGGGCCTTGTGGTCGGCCTGCTGTGCCTGCTGCTGACCGCCATCGTGACATGGTGGATCGCCCAGCGCCTGCAACGCAGCGTCACCCAGCCGCTGGGCGCCATCGCCAGTGTCGCCCATGCCGTGCGCTCCGACCAGGCGCTGGGGCTGCGCGCGCCGGAATCCGACATTGCGGAGATCGACGCGCTGGGCCGCGACTTCAACGCCTTGCTCAGCGATCTGGAACGCTGGCAGAACCGGCTGCAGAGCGAGAACAACTCGCTGGCTCATCTGGCGACGCATGACGTGTTGACCGGCCTTGCCAACCGGGTGCTGCTGGAAGCGCGACTGGAAACCGCGATCGCGACGGCGACGCCCTCCGGCACCGATTTCGTGCTGCTCTATCTCGACGCCAATCGCTTCAAGGATGTGAACGACCGTTTCGGCCATGCGGCGGGCGACGCGATGCTGATCGCCATTGCCCAGCGCATCCGCGATTGCGTGCGCCGGGGCGATCTGGCGGCGCGCGTCGGCGGCGATGAATTCGCCATCGTGGCTTCGCCGCCCGCCAGCGAGCGGGACGCCGACGCCATCATCGCGCGGCTGCGCGTGGCGATGGCGGAACCCATCCGCCTGCCGGACGGGCAGGATGTCGAATCCTCGCTCAGCATCGGCATGGCGCTGTTCCCGCGCGACGGCACCGATGCCGGAATCCTGCTGCAACGGGCGGACGAAGCCATGTACGCCGCCAAGCAGCAGCGGCACGGCAACGGTTGACGATGACAATATAGGGCAAGATGATATCCACCATGCAGCTTTCCCGATTCCTTCCCGCCTTTGCGGCCGCCGTCCTTCTCGCCGCCTGCCAGACCACCGCCGATCCCTCCGGCCTCAGCCACCGGCAGGTCGCGACCCTGCGCGCCAACGGCTTCGTCCAGACCGAGCGCGGATGGGAATTCGACGTGGGCAGCCGCGTCCTATTCGCGACCGACGAGAGCAGCCTGGTACCGGACCAGCGCGAACGGCTGAAGACCATGGCGCATACCCTGCACGCGGTGGAGATCGACGCGGCGCGCGTGGAGGGGCATACCGATGTCACCGGCAGCGACGGCTATAACGAGGCTCTGTCCCTGCGCCGCGCCCGCGCCGTCGCCGATGCGCTGATCGAAGGCGGCATGGCCCAGAATGGCGTCGTGCCCACCGGCCTTGGCGCCCGCGACCCGGTGGAAAGCAACGCAACCGCACAGGGCCGCCACGAAAATCGCCGGGTGGTGATCATCGTGGGTGGTCAATCGTAACCGGTGGCATGATTCGGAAAATCGCGGGGCATGCCGTCAGGGATATGCCACGCCATTGCGCTTCGCGCGGAGGATCAGCCTTTCTTCTTGTCCTCCGCATCTTTCTTTGCCTTGGCTTCGGCCTCTTCGAGCGTCTTGAGCGCAGCTGCCGGGCCATCCTTGTCCAGCACTTCGATCATCTTCGCCATGGGATTGTCCGGGCCGGCATGTGGATTGTAGGCGACGGGAGCAAGAGCGGTGCGGGCTTGCGCGGTATCGCCGCGCTCCAGCAGCACTTTGCCGACCTTTACCCGCAGGTTGAGATCATAAGGGGCCAGCGCATAGGCGTAGAGTAATCCATCCTGTGCATTCTTGGTCGGTGCCTGTCCAGCCTCGCCAAAGCTGTCGTAATAGAGCATCAGCGGCACCGGATTTTCATTATCCAGCTTGTTCGCTGTCAGGAAGTTGCGGCGGATCGCCTGCCATTTGGCCGGGTCAGTTTCCTTGGCTTTTTTGGCTGCTGCCACCTGCGCCATGCCCTTATAGATGATGGCGCGGACGGCATTGGCATCAATTGCGATCGCACGTTCAGCCGCAGCTTCCGACGCAGCGAAATTTTCCGCATCATATTCCGCCTCGGCCAGTTCCATCTGTGCTGCCGTATCGTTGGAATAATCGGCTGCCAGCTTGCGGGCGAGGGCAGCAACCTTGGGTGCGGTCTCCTTGTCGACCCCACGTTGGGAGGCCATGCGTGCCGGCATCGTGGCAGCTTCGCCGGCCGACAGTTCGCGTATGGTCACCGGATCGACCTTGTACTGATCGGCCTTGATCAATGCCGAGCCGAGGCTTGGCCGCTGGCCATAGGCGTTGAGCGTAACGTCCGTAATGCCCTTGAACTCGGCTATGGCCTCGGCAACGGGCTTGCCGGCATTGATGTCCGCCAGATAGGCGCCAAACTCGGCTTGCTTGCCCGGGTTGAAGGTGAGGTAATGACTAAGCAGCCAGCCACGCCCGTAGAGCGCGGCCGTCTGTTCATCGTTCAATTGAGGTTGTGATGGCCGAAGCAGGTCGTTGAGAGGCAATTTATTGCCCCAGGCAACGCCATAAGTCCGATATTCCGGAACCGCACCAAAGATGATCGATCCATCGTCGCGGAAAATTGCAGTCGCATGCAACTCCGCGAAGCCTTCAACATACCATGCCGGAAATGCCGTGTCGGTCCAGTTCGCCAGCATGAAATGATGGCTATATTCATGCAGCAGAATTTCCCGCGCGCTCAGATAATCCCCTGCCTTGCGCGGTGAGAAGGCAACCGAGCCCCAGGCGCGGCCTTCGTAGAATCCAGCAATTCTGCTGCCACCCTTGCCATATAGCCTCTGGAGGTCATCCAGATCATCCAGCACGTACACGGTCACGCGATTGGCTTTCACCAGCGGTCGCGATTTCAGCTGGCGGAACACCCGCATGGCTGCGTCGAACCGCTCCAGTCGCTCGGTGAAACGGCGCACATTATCTGGCGTATCATTGGCATAGACAACGAAATGAGTAGAGCTGGCCTCCTGCCAGTTGGCATGAGCCATGGTCGGCATCAACAGGGATGCCATGATCATTATCTTGCGAAACATGCAAAACCCCCTTGCTTATATCTTTGGTGTAAGCGGGCTTTTCGGGGGCATCAAGCGGGGATGGTGCAGGCGCGTGCCCTACATGAAGCTATAGGGATCGATATCCACGGCCACCCGCGTGCTCGGTTTCCAGGCGATATTGCCCAGCCATTCGCGGATCACCGCCTGCAGTTCCACCTGCCGGGTCGCCTGCACCAGCAGGCGATGGCGGTGGCGGCCGCGCAGGACGGCGAGGGGGGCGGGGGCGGGGCCGTAGACGTCCATGCCGTCGACATGCGGGGCGCTCTTGCCGATCAGGCGGGCGATCTCGGCGGCTTCATGCGCGTCCTCGCTCGATACGATGATCGCGGCGAAGCGGCCGAAGGGTGGAGCGCCGGCGTGGCGGCGGTTCTCCGTCTCGGTCGCGTAGAAGCGCGCCGAATCGCCCGATACCAGCGCCTTGATGACGCCAGCCTCTGGCATCCGCGTCTGGATGAACACGCGGCCGGGCTTCTCGCCGCGTCCCGCACGGCCGGAGACCTGCACGATCTGCTGGAAGGTCCGCTCCGACGCGCGCAGGTCTCCGCCTTCCAGCCCCAGGTCCGCGTCGATCACGCCGACGAGCGTCAGGTTGGGGAAATGATAGCCCTTGGTGACAAGCTGGGTGCCGACGATGATGTCGATGTCGCCGCCCTCCACGCTCTTCACGAACTCGGCGGCCTTGGCCTGCGACCAGAGCGTGTCCGACGTCGCGATGGCGGTGCGCGCCTGCGGCCATTGCGCCGCGACCTCGTCGGCGATGCGCTCGACGCCGGGGCCGCAGGGGACAAGGCTGTCCTCTTCCTTGCAGTCCGGGCAGGCGCGCGGTGTCGGGATCACATGGCCGCAATGATGGCAGGCAAGGCGATGGGTCAGCCGGTGCTCTACCATCCATGCGGTGCAATTGGGGCACTGGAAGCGATAGCCGCAATGGCGGCATAGCGTGAGCGGCGCATAGCCCCGGCGGTTGAGGAACAGCAGCGCCTGCTCGCCCTTTGCCAGCGCCTCGTCTATGGCCTTCACCAGCGGCGGCGCGATCCAGCGGCCGCGCTCGGGCGGGTGCTCCAGCAGGTTGAGGCCGATGATCTCCGGCATCTCCGCGCCGCCATAGCGGGAGGGCAGGCGGATTTCCTCATAGCGGCCGATCTCCACCTGATGCCGCGTCTCGATGGCGGGCGTGGCGGAGGCGAGGATGACCGGGCACTGCTCCATCAGCCCGCGCACCACCGCCACGTCGCGGGCGTGGTAATGCACGCCGTCCTCCTGCTTGAAGCTCGCCTCATGCGCTTCATCGACCACGATCAGGCCCAGATTGGGATAGGGCAGGAACAGCGCGGAGCGCGCGCCGACCACCACCTTCGCCTGCCCGCTGGCGACCGCGCGCCAGGCCCGCCGCCGCTCCGACTGGCGCAGGCCGCTATGCCAGTTGACCGGCACCACGCCGAAGCGCTTTTCGAAACGCTCCAGAAACGGCTCGGTCAGCGCGATCTCGGGCAGCAGCACCAGCGCCTGCCTGCCCTCGCCGATCGCCTCCGCCATCGCCTCGAAATAGGTTTCGGTCTTGCCGGAGCCGGTGACGCCGTCGAGCAGGAAGGGCGCGAAGGCATGGGCCTTCACCGCCTCCACCAGCCGGTGCGCTGCGGCGGCCTGCTTGTCGGAGAGGTCGGGCGGCGCGAAATCCGGCATCGGCTCGGGAAAGGGCGTGTCGGTGCTCACTTCCACCGGCTCCAGCGCGCCGCTTTTCACCAGGCCCCGGATCACCGCGTCGGACACGCCGCCGATGGCCGCCAGTTCGCGGATCAGCCCCTGCCGCATGCCGATGCGGTCCAGCGCCTGCGTGCGCTGGTCGGTCATCCGCTCGGGGGTTAGGCCGGTCGGGCGATATTCGATGACCGTCCGCGCGCCCTCCAGCGCCGACATGGAAGCCAGCGCCATGCGCAGCACGGCGGCGGGCGGGGCGAGATAATAGTCCGCCGTCCATTCGATCAGCCGCCGCAAGGGCGTTGGGATGGGCGGGGCGTCCAGCACCGCGACCAGCGGCCGCAGCCGGTTGTCGCCCACCGTCTCCGTGCCGGGGAAACTCTCCTCCTCCCACACCACGCCGACCAGCTGGCGGGGGCCGAGCGGCGCCACGACGATGCTGCCCGGCGCGACCGTCATGCCATACGGCACGCGATAGTCGAGCGGGCCAAGGGCGGCATTGAGGATGAGGACACGGGCGCGGGACATGGGGTCGCTCCTAGGGCATTGTGCGACAAATGTGGATCACCATGTCCCCGTTCGCCCCGTGATCGAGTTCGGGGCAGGCTCAGCCCGAACGGGTCAGATTAAGCACATGACGCCCTGATATGATGGAAACGAAGTTGAAAGATCGTCACCCTGAACTTGGTTCAGGGTCCATCTCTCCCCACGGTCTGAGGCACCCGGAGGCGAAATGTGCAGCCGAGTCACGTGCCTCGGCTGCACTGAAACCAGTTCAGCATGACGATCTTTATTGGACGAATTTCGGTTCCAGATGACTAGCAGCCCGCAGCCCGCAGCGCCACCCGCCCGGCGGCGGGCAGCGCTTTGGTCTTGCCTATTCGCCGAAGCTGCGCGGCGCCGGGTCGATGGTCTGGAAGGTGCCGGCATTCACCTGGCTCACCTCCAGCGCGCGTTCGGCAACGCCGTCCCGGCCGAAGCGGAACGCGCCGTCGATGCCGGAAAAGCCGCCCGAATCGGTCAGGCGAGCGGCCGGGAAGGGGCTGCCCACTTTCCAGTTCTGCGCGATCCGCACCGTCAGCAGCACGGCGTCATAGCCGAGCGAGGACAGGCGATAAGGGGTCGAGCCGAAGCGGGCGCGATATTTGGTCGCAAGCTGGCGGTAGAGCCCGTCCGCGACGCTCGCAAACCAGGCCCCGCGCACCGCCGGATCGCCCGCCAGCGCGCTTTCGGTATTCCATAGCTCGGTGCCCAGGATGCGCGCGGTCGCGCCGGCCGGGGTCTTGCGCAGCTGCGCGGCGGTCTGCATCGCCACCCGGCCGCTGTCGGCGATCAGCACCGCCTCATAGCCGCTGGCCGCCTGCAGCTTCTTCACCGCCGCGGCGATGGCCGCGGGCGAGCGGTCGAAGGTTTCCAGCGCGACGACGGTGCCGCCGGCGCTCTCCACCGCGCGCAGCATCGCCGTGCCCGCGCGCTCGCCATAGACGCCCTTGGGCACCAGCGCCGCGAACTTGCTCATGCCCTTGCCGCGCGCATAGTCGACCACGCGGGCGATGGACTGGCCGGGGTTGTAGCCCATCAGGAACACGCCGTTGCCGGCGACGCTGCTGTCGTTGGAAAAGCTGATGACAGGCACGCCCGCCCGCGATGCGAGGGGGGCCACGGCCCGCGCATCCTCCGACATCAGCGGGCCCAGGATCAGCTTGTTGCCGTCCGCCAGCGCCCGGTTCGCCGCCGCGACGGCGCCGCTGCCGGTGTCATAGGTGGTGATGCGCACCTTCTCGGTCTTTGTATCCAGCAGGGCGAGCGTGGTCGCATTGGCGATGGACTGGCCCACGCCCGCATTGGGGCCGCTCATCGGCACCAGCAGCGCGATGCGATGACGCTGGGTATCGGTGGGCAGGCCAGGCTGCACGACGTCCGGCTGCGTCGGCCCGGTCGATACCGGTCCGCCGGGCTGCTCGCCGCGCGGCACGACGGTCGAACAGGCGGCGACCAGCAGCGCGCAGGCGGCGAACAGCAGTCTGGCGGCACGGCGCAGCGCGCCAAGGCCCTGCCCCGATCCACGATTAAAGCCAAAACTGCGTCCTTCGAGCCAAGCGCCCGCTTGCCGTCCGGCATCCGTCTCTGTCATTGGAGTGTCCTATGGTGGAATCTCTTGCTCCCGGCCTTTACATCGTTGCAGGCCCAATCGGCAACCTGGGTGATCTGACGCCCCGTGCCGCCGACATCCTGCGCCGCGCGGACGTGGTGGCGGTGGAAGATACGCGGGTCAGCGCCAAGCTGTTGCGTCATGCCGGGTCCGATCGGCCCATGCTGCCCTATCACGATCATTCGGGTGATTCCCTGCGCGCCCGGCTGGTCGAACGCATGGGGAGCGAGGCGGTTGCGTTGCTGTCCGACGCGGGCACGCCGCTGATTTCCGATCCGGGATACAAGCTGGTGCGAGACGCGCGCGCGGCGGGCCGCATGGTGACGACGCTGCCGGGGCCAAGCGCGGCCATCGCCGCGCTCACATTATCGGGCCTGCCCACCGACCGCTTCCTGTTCATGGGCTTCCTGCCCGCCAAGGCCAAGGCGCGGAGCGATACGCTGGCGGAGGTCGCGGCGCTGCGGGCCACGCTGGTCTTCTACGAAAGCGGCCCGCGCCTTTCGGCCAGCCTCGGGGCGATGGCCGTGGCGCTGGGCGACCGGGAGGCCGCCGTCGCGCGCGAGATCAGCAAGACCTTCGAGGAGGTGGCGACCGGCACGCTGACGGCGCTTGCCGCGCGTTATGACGATGCCCCGCCCAAGGGCGAGATCGTCGTCATCGTCGGCCCGCCCGGAGAGGCGCCGGCGGCCAGCGCCGACGAAGCGGACGCTGCGCTGCTGGAGGCGCTGGAGCGGCTGCCGGTGTCCAAGGCGGCGGGTGAGGTCGCCAAGGCGCTGGGCCTCGACCGCCGCACGCTCTACGCCCGCGCCATGGAACTCAAGGGGTGAAGCGCCCCGGCCCGTCGCAGCAGGGGGCGAAGCAGGCAGCGGAAAAGCGCGGGCGGCAGGCGGAGCGGCTGTGCGGCTGGTGGCTGCGGCTGAAGGGTTGGCAGATCCTCGCCCGGCGCGTCCGCACCCCGCTGGGCGAAGTGGACCTGATCGCACGGCGCGGCGCGATGGTCGCGTTTGTCGAGGTGAAGGCGCGCAGGACGGCCGCTGAGCTGGACCTTGCGATTGACGAACGCCGCCTTGCCCGCGTCGCCGCGGCCGCCGAAATCCTTGGCCCCAGCTACATGCAGCCGGGCGATGATATGAGAATCGACGTCATGCTCCTTGCGCCCGGCCGCGCGCCGCGCCATCTGACCAACGTCTGGCACGGGGGCTAGGCGTCCGCCATGCCCCCCGCTGCCGCCTGCCCGACCGAATTGGGAGCATGAAAGCATGACGTTGAACATCGCCGTACAGATGGACCCGATGGAGAGCATCAAGATCGGCGGCGACTCCACCTTCCATATCATGCTGGCGGCGCAGAAGCGCGGATACAGGCTCTACCATTATCTCGCCACCGACCTCACATGGGCCGGCGAGCGGCTCTATGCGCAGGCCCGCCCGGTCGAGATCCGCAAGGTGGAGGACGACCATTTCAGCTTCGGCGATCCCGTCCGGCTCGACCTCGGCAAGGATATCGACGTCGTGCTGATGCGGCAGGACCCGCCCTTCGACCTCAGCTACATCACCGCCACCCATCTGCTGGAACGCATCCAGGGCGAGACGCTGGTGGTCAACGATCCCGCATCGGTCCGCAACGCGCCCGAAAAGCTGTTCGTGCTCGATTACGCCCGCTTCATGCCGCCCACGATGATCACCCGCAGCCTCGCCGAAGTCCGCGCCTTCCTGGCCGAGCATGGCGAGATCGTGGTGAAGCCGCTCTACGGCAATGCCGGCAATGCGGTGTTCCATGTCGGCAAGGGCGGCGCCAACCTGTCCGCGCTGGTGGAACTGTTCAACGCCTCATGGGTCGAACCCTTCATGTGCCAGGCATTCATTCCCGATGTCGCGAGCGGCGACAAGCGTATCGTGCTGGTCGACGGCGACGTCGCGGGCGCGGTCAACCGCATTCCGGGCGCGGGCGAGATCCGTTCCAACCTGGCCGTCGGCGGGTCGGCGGCGAAGACCGAGCTGACGCCGCAGGAACGCGAAATCTGCGACGCGCTGGGGCCGGAACTCAAGAAGCGCGGCCTGCTGTTCGTCGGCATCGACGTGATCGGCGGCAAGTGGTTGACGGAAATCAACGTCACGTCGCCGACGGGGATCGTCTCGATCGAGGCGTTCGACGGCACCGATACCGGCGGCATGATCGTCGACGCCATCGAAGCGCGGCTGGCGGCGCGGGCCTGATCGCGCGGATTGCCCGATGACCGACTGGGTCCTGCATTTGATCGACGCCGGCGGCTATTGGGGCATCGGCTTCCTGATGGTGCTGGAGAATGTGTTTCCGCCGATCCCGTCGGAACTTATCATGGGCATTGGCGGCATCCGGGTGGGGCAGGGGCGGATGGAGATGCTGCCGCTGCTCGTCGCCGGCACCATCGGCACGACCATCGGCAATTATTTCTGGTATCTGGTGGGGTCGCGGCTGGGCATCGCCCGGCTGAAGCCACTGGTGATGCGCTATGGCCGCTGGGCGACGCTGGAATGGCGCGACGTGGAGGCGCTGGACAACATCTTCCTGCGCTACGGCCAGATCGTCGTCTTCGTCTTCCGTTTCATGCCGGCCTTCCGCACCATGATCTCGCTGCCCGCCGGCCTCTTCCGCATGGGCCATATCCGCTTCCTGTTCTGGACGCTGGCGGGTGCGGCGATCTGGAATGTCATCCTTGCCTATGCCGGCTATGTGCTGGGCTATAATTTCAAGGAAATCGACCGCTATGTCGGCCCCGCCGCGACGGCGACGGTGGTGCTGGCGCTCGCCTTCTATATCTACCGTCTCGCGACTTGGAAGCCCAATGGCGTGCAGGAGGAAGAGGCGTAAGGCGCGCTATTGTGCCCGTGGATGGGCGTTTCTGTAAACGTCCAGCAGGTGCGCGGCGTTGACCTCCGTATAGACCTGTGTGGAGGACAGGCTGGCATGGCCTAGCAGTTCCTGCAGCGACCGCAGGTCGGCGCCCCGGCCCAGCAGATGCGTGGCGAAGCTGTGGCGCAGTGCGTGGGGCGTCGTGCGGTCCGACAGGCCCAGCCGCCCGCGTGCGCCCTGCACCGCGCGGCGGATGAGCGCGGGGGAGAGCGGGCCGCCGCGCGCGCCCTTGAACAGCGGCGCGCCCTTTTCCATCGGATAGGGGCAGAGCGCGACATAGGCCTCCACCGCGTCGCGCACCTGCGGCAGCACCGGGATGACCCGTGTCTTGTTGCGCTTGCCCGTCACGCGGATGGTCTCGCCCATCGGCTGGATGTCGCCGGTCAGCCCCATCGCCTCGCCGATGCGCAGCCCGGCGCCGTAGAGCAGCATCAGCACCGCCCAGTCGCGCGCGCCGATCCATGCGTCGCGTGCGCCCTCGGCAATGTCCTCGGCCAGCGCAATCACCTCGTCGGGCGCGATGGGGCGGGGCACGCCGCGCTTGACCCGCGGCCCCTTGACGGCGGGCACCCGCGCTTCCTCGCCCCCGGCGAAGCGCAGGAAGCTGCGCACCGCCGACAGTTCGCGCGCGGCGGAAAGATTGCCGATGCCGTCGGCGCGCCGGTCGGCCAGGAAGGCGCGCAGGTCGCCCGCCTGCAATCGCTCCAGCACCGCCGGGCCGATGGTGCCGCCGCGATGCTGCTGCAGGAAGGCGACCAGCCGCTCCGCCGTCGCGACATAGGCGCGCACCGTATGCAGCGACCGCCGCCGGTCATGGGCCAGATAGGCGCGATAGGCTTCGATGAGTTCCGCGATCGACATGAGGGGGAGTGTAGGGCGCGAGCCCCGCCCAGTCACGCCGGTATCAGTCACGCCGGTTCGGACATCTTGGCTCAGTCGCCGGCGATCACGACCTGCGGCAGGATCGCGTCGAGCAGCAGCATGCCGGCGGGCAGCACGGTCAGCCGGTCGCCCGCACGGTTCACGAAACCCATGTCGGCAAGGCGCGATATAGCCGCCTCGTCGACCATCCGGGGCACGCTTAGCCCGCTCAGCGCCGCGATGCGCGACAGGCTCACCCCCTCGGCAAGGCGCAGCCCCATGAGCAGCGCTTCCTCGGCGCGCTCGGGGTGGGGAATGGGCAGTTCTTCCTGCAGGCCATGGCCGTTGCGATCCACCGCCGCCAGCCAGTTTTCCGGCTTCCTGTGCCGCCGCGTGGCCATGCCGCCGCGCCGGCCATGCGCGCCGGGGCCGATGCCGACATGGTCGCCGTAGCGCCAATAGGTGAGGTTGTGCCGGCTTTCCTGCCCCGCCCGCGCATGGTTGCTGACTTCATAGGCGGGGATGCCGGCGGCGTCGGTCATCGCGCGGGTCAGTTCGAACAGGGTGGCGGCATGGTCCGGGTCGGCCGGGGTGAAGTCGCCGCGGCGCACCATCGTCTCGAACCGCGTGCCGGGCTCGATGGTCAACTGGTAGAGCGAGAGATGATCGGTGCCCAGCGCCAGCGCCCGCGACAGCTCCGCTTCCCAGTCCGCCACGCTCTGGCCGGGGCGGGCATAGATGAGGTCGGCATTGACCCGCGCGAACACCCGCTGCGCGACATCCAGCGCAGCGCGGCCTTCCGCCGCGTCATGCACCCGGCCAAGGAAGCGCAGCGCCGGATCGTCCAGCGCCTGGATGCCCAGCGACACGCGGTTGACCCCCGCCGCCGCCAGATCGGCAAAGCGCGCCGCCTCGACCGAGCTGGGGTTTGCCTCCAGCGTGATCTCGATGTCGGGCGCGAAACCCCAATGGTCCTGTGCCGCCGCGATCAGTTTCGCCGCAAGGGTAGGCGGCATCAGCGAGGGCGTGCCCCCGCCGAAGAAGATCGAGCCGAGCGGCCGGCCCGGCATCAGCGCCGCCTCATGCGCCATGTCGGCCAGCAGCGTGCGTTCCCAGCGCGCCATGTCGATCCGGTCGCGGACATGGCTGTTGAAGTCGCAATAGGGGCATTTGGCCACGCAGAACGGCCAATGGATGTAAAGCGCCAGCGGCGTTAGGCCGGCGTTCATCGGCGCGTGATTAGGTGCGGGGGGCATGTCGGCGGGGACCAATAGAGTGATTTCACGGGCAAGGCCATGGCTGGCGGCCATGATGATGACAGCGATGGCGATGGGCATGCCGGGGAGCGCCGCCTCCGCCCAGACGGCGCGGCAATGGCGTCAGCAGAGCCAATGGAACGATGCGGAGGTGGCCCGCCCGCGCGGCGACGCGCTGATGCGGCGGGAAATGCTCTACGCCCATAATCGCGCGCGCGACGCCATCGGCGTGCCGCCGCTCGGCTGGGACGCCGCCCTGGCGCAGGATGCCGATCGCTACGCCTATGACCTTGCCCGCACGCGGACCTTCCGCCACAGCAGCAAGGCGCAGCGCTCCAGCCCCCAGGGCGAGAATCTGTGGATGGGGACGCGCGGCGCCTTCACCTATGCGGAGATGACCGCCAGTTGGATGGACGAGCGCCGCTATTATCGTGCCGCCGCCTTCCCCGATATCAGCACCACCGGCCAATGGCAGGATGTCGGCCATTATACCCAGGCCGTCTGGCGCAGCACGACCCGCGTCGGGTGCGCGCTGCGGTCCAATGAGACGAACGAATATCTTGTCTGCCGCTATTCCCCGCCGGGCAATATCTTCGGCCGGACGGTGATGGACGACCAGCCGACGCGCTGAGCGCATCTGGGCGCGCCGTATCGGGAGCCGCCGCGTCCGCCCCCGCATTACCGATTTGTCATTTGCCCATATCCCCGCATGCGGCTGCAATGCCATGCGCATCCGGCCTTTGGGGCTGGCGCTAGAGCATTCTGAAGTCGGCTGGGACAGCCGACGGCTCGCAGAATGCGGAAAACAAAAGACAATCAGGGCGGTGAACGATTTCATCTCATCGTTCACCGCCCCAGGGGATTCGCCATGTTGCAAAGGATCATGGGCCTATCGCTGCTGCTCTTCGCCACGGCGGCGTCCGCGGGGCAACCGGCGCGTTTTGGAGAGACGTGCGACGGCATGGAAATCATGCGGGTCGGCCAGCAGCCCAACCGCATGTTGCCCTTCCATATCCATCTGAACTTCGACCTGTCGGCAAGGCGCTATTGCTACGACACATGCGCAAGGGCGCAGAGCTACGATATCGCCGACATCGTCCCGCCGCTTGTCGTCATGTCGGACGTCGACCTGCCCGAACAGCGGCGATGGATGGTCTTCGATCCGGTCGCGCAGCGGCTGGTGGACGAACAGCGCATCGCGCTTGGTCCGATGACGACCCTGCGGCACGTCTCGGTCGCCTGCAAACCCGCCGATTTCATCGCGCCCGCCCCGCATTGAGGGCATCAAGGCAGGCGAAGATCGTCCGCCCCTCGGGCTTGAACGGGCGCGGGCGAAGCGATAATGGGGCGCTGTCCACACAGGAGAATGCCTTTGCCCACCATGCCGAACGATGTCCGCCTTTGCGGTCGATCGGCGTTGGGCGTGGAAGGCCCCGCCGATTGACCGCTCGGTCGCGTGCCTTTTTGCAAGGCGCGCTTTTTACGTCCGAGAGTGAATGATGATCATAGAAACAAGAGAAGATGACGACCATGCCCTGGTCGCCGGTCTGGCCCCGCGCGGGCTGCGCGCTGCCGACAGTCCAGTCGCCGATCCACCCGTGCTGGCCATGCTGTGCGGGCTGGCGGCCAGGATTCGCGGGAGCTTCACGCCGGCATCATGGCTGATCGTGGAGGATGGCGAACTGGTGGGCATGTGCTCGATCACCCATGCGCCGAAGGATGGCGTCGTGGACATCGGCTATGGTGTCGCGCCGACCCGGCAGCGGCGCGGCATTGCCAGTCGCGCGATCGGCGATGTGGTGGCCTGGGCCATGGCTGACCCACGGGTGCGCAGGCTGACGGCGGACACGGCGACCGGCAATGGCGCGTCGCAACAGGTGCTGGAACGCAACGGCTTCGTGGCCATGGGCGAGCGGGTCGATGCCGAGGATGGCCCGCTGATCTACTGGCAGCGCGACTGCGTGTAGAGGGCTGCGGGGAGGGGCGCGCCGCCTCTCCCCACGGCTTTTTCAGAACAGCGCTTCAGAACAGCGCTTCAGAACACCGCCGCAACCAGCTGCCGGAAGGCGTCGGCCCGGTGGCTCATCGCATGCTTGGCGGCCGGGTCCATCTCGCCGAAGCTGATGGCGTGATCATTGGGCTGGAAGATCGGATCGTAACCGAAACCGTTCTTGCCGCGCGGCGGCCAGCTGATGATGCCGTCCACCCGGCCCTCGAACACCTCCACATGGCCGTCGGGCCAGGCGAGGGCGAGGGCGCAGACGAAATGCGCATCATGGCCGGCATCCGGCCCCTTATCGACCAGATGCTGCCACACCAGCCGCATCGCGAAGTCGAAATCCTTGTCCGGCCCGGCCCAGCGGGCGGAAAAGATGCCGGGATCGCCGCCCAGCGCCTCCACGCACAGGCCACTGTCGTCGGCCAGCGCGGGCAGGCCGGAAAGATCGGCCGCCTGCAATGCCTTCAGCTCCGCATTGGCGATGAAGGTCGTGCCGGTTTCCTCCGGCTCGGGCAGGTCGAGTTCGGCCGCGGAGACAGGCACCACGCCATGGGGGCCAAGCAGATCGCGGATTTCGCGGACCTTGCCGGCATTATGGCTGGCGATCACCAGCTTGCCGGGGGCCAGCTTGCGGATCGCCTGTTCGCGGCCGAAATCGTCCGTCACCGCCCGGTCGCCTTGTTCTGCGCGGCGAAGATGGTGCCGCAGCCGATGCGGGCCAGGCGCAGCAGGCGCAGCAGCGCTTCCTCGTCATAGACCGCGCCTTCGGCCGTGGCCTGCACTTCGGCGATGTTGCCGTCGCCGGTCAGCACGAAATTCGCGTCGGCGTCGGCATTGCTGTCCTCGTCATAGTCGAGGTCGAGGACCGGCGTGCCCTTGAAGATGCCGCAGCTGATCGCGCCGACATTGCCGGTGATCGGATCGGACTTGAGCGCGCCGCTGGCGATCAGCTTGTCGACCGCGATGCGCAGGGCAACCCAGCCGCCCGAAATGGCCGCCGTGCGGGTGCCGCCATCGGCCTGGATCACGTCGCAGTCGATGGAGATCTGGCGCTCGCCCAGCGCCTTCAGGTCCACGATGGCGCGCAGCGAGCGGCCGATCAGGCGCTGGATTTCCTGCGTGCGGCCGGATTGCTTGCCCTTGGCCGCCTCACGCGATCCGCGCGTGTGGGTGGCGCGCGGCAACATGCCATATTCCGCCGTCACCCAGCCTTCGCCCTTGCCGCGCAGGAAGGGCGGCACGCGCTCTTCGACCGATGCCGTGCAGAGCACCTTGGTATTGCCGAAGCCGATCAGGCAGCTGCCCTCGGCATGGATGGTGTAGCCGGGCTCGATGCTGATCTCTCGCATCTGGTCGGGGGTGCGGCCTGATGGGCGCATGAATGACGTCTCCTTAAAAAAGCATAGTGCCGGGCATATGGCGGAAATCAAGCGCGGGGCTTAGCGGCCCCGGCGACGTCATGCCAGTGGCGTCGCGGAGAAAAACCGCGCGGCGCGCGATTCCGTTGCGATACAGGCCGGGCGCCTGGCGCAATTTCGCATCGGGCGGAATCATCCAACGGCCCGGACATTGCGGCATCGAAGAACGAAGAGCGGTTCCGTGCGGATGGAAACCGTTCTTGAGGGCGCGGCGTTACATCTGACGCAGGGCGTGCGCGCTCATTCTTTGTGGTCGCATCGTTTTTTGCGCAAAACCGGTTCCCACTTTTGCGCGCGATGCTCTAGAGCCGCAAGGGCAGGAGGAAGCAGACGATGCGGAAGAGCTTGGGCGTTCTGGCGGTGGCAAGCGCACCCCTGTGGCTGGCGGCGTGCGCACACAGGGCGGACATGGCCGAAGGGCCGCCGCCCACGGCCGACACCATCCGTTTTGCCGCCGGTGCCTGTTTCGGCGCCTGCCCCAGCTATAGCGTGACGATAGAGCCCGATGGCTCCGGCGTGCTGATCCCGCAGAAGAATACCGCCGTGCCCGGCGAAACCCGCTTCACGGTGACGCCGGCGCAATATCGCCGCCTGCGCACCGCGCTGGCGCCCTGGCGCCCCGCCACCGGCACGAAGAAGCGAATCGCGCCCGGCGAGAATTGCGAGCGGGCGGCAACCGACATGCCCGGATATCAGATCGAATGGAGCCGCCGGGGGCAGGGCAGGACCAATCTCGATTTCTATTCCGGCTGTTTCGACGCCCGCTATGCCGGCCTGCGCAGGACGGTGAGCCAGGTGCCCGCGATCCTGGAGATCCAGCGGATGCTGAGCGTGCCGGCGAAACCGGGCGGCTGAGGGCAAGGCCGGCAATAGAGCGTGGGGCGTAGCCGGAAAGGCGGATTTCCAGGGGTGCGGGGCGGTGCGGCATGGCGCGATCGTGCCTGTGTTTCCGGGCGAAATCCGTGGTCTCGGAAGTACGATTGCAGTTTTTGCAATCGTATATTTGCCCTTCGCACTTGCAGCAAATTGCTCATCGCGCCAAAAGGACTGTGCCTTTCAGGCATCCTCTCCTAAAACTTTTCGGGCTGGTCTTCGGATCAGCCTTTTTTTTGTCGCAGCAATCCGCTACGGGGGTGTTGCTGTTGCCGCGCCGAATAATATAATTCTGGAGCGGAGCCGCCGGTAAGACCGGCATGGCGAGGCTGCGGCATGGGGGATGGAGCCGTCGCCGAAAGGTGCGCTCTCCCCCAGTCTTCTTTCTCTCCCGTCTTCTTCATTCGTCTTCCTGCATTCCGGTCATGTCCGCCGGGCAGCATGCCCTGCCCGGCGATATCCCGTCACATCAGGCGATGGATCGCGCGATCCATCGCTCACCCTCTGCCTTCCTGGCGTTCCTTCAGGGCAAGGCGCCGGCCGGTGACGAGGGTCTGGGTCACGAACAGCAGGATCAGAATGACGCCGATCGTCCCCACAAAGACATCGAAGCCGGAGATAGCGCCGAAAAGGCCGGGTGCCGGACCGAGCACCATCATCATCAGGGTCAGCGCGATCAGCATCAGCCGCAATTCGGTCGGCCCGGCGGACAGGTAGGAAAGCTTCAGTTCGCCAAGCACGCGCGCCGAAAGGAAGGCGTGGATCGAGAGCAACAGATAGCCGGCCAGCGCGATCAGGGCGACATCCATCCTGACGAAGGGGCTGAACCCCATGCCGGCAAGGATGAGAATGGTCGCAAGCCCATCGCAGCTATGGTCGATGAAATAGCCATAGGATGGCCGCTCGATCCGGCGATAGCGTGCCAGGCTGCCGTCCATGGAATCGCCGAACCACTGGATCGCATAGCCGCAGAGCGCCACGCCCAGCCAGGCGGCGGAAGCGCCGCTGGCCGCATAGCCGATGAAGATCGCCACGGCGCCGGCCATGCCCGCAGCCGTCAGAAGATCGGGCGTGACCCATCGGGGCATGCGGCTGCACAGCCATGTCAGAAGCCGGCGTTCGGAAGCGGCCAGGACATTTTGCTGGATTCGCGAGAGAGGATGTGCGGTGGTTTGTCTCTGATTTGTCATGTGCCCTTATCGGAGCGCAACGCCCCGGACGCAATAACGCGCAGCGCTTCTGTCCACGGTGGGGCTTTATGTCCATGGGGAGCAACCCCTGCACCCGGTTCTGCGCGGGAGAGAATCGGGCGTGGCGCAGGGCGCAGGCCATCGGCCCGTCCCGCGCTCGGCCGCGTCTCGCCCCGGATCACTTGCCCGCCGGGGCTTTTTCCTTCGCCTTGGCGTCTTCCGCGGCCTTCCATGCCTGGAAGGCGTCGATCTCGTCATTCTGGCGCAGCAGCTTGCTCATCGGGTCGATGCGTGGGCGGGCGCCGGGCGGCAGGGTGAGCGTGCCGGTGCCGTCGGTCATCGGAAGGGTGATGAGGGTGCCGGCGACATCCACCTCCACCGGCATGGCGAAGGTCGATTTCGCCGCCGTTTCCCAGCGCAGGGTCAGCCGGTCGCCCTCGCGGCTTTCCACCAGCCGCGGCAGCCTGGGCTGGCGGAAATAGCTGTCGAAGAACCAGCTGTAATCCTTGCCCGTCACGTCCCGCAGGATCGCCTCATAATCCTTCGTGCTGGCGAAGCGGGGCGTGAAATTGCCCGGCTTGGGATCGGGCCGGCCATAGACGATGCGGCGGGTGGCATCGAAGAACGCCGTGTCGCCGATCAGGCCGCGCAGCGTGTGCAGCACCAGCGATCCCTTGTTATAGATGTCGTTCCCCGGCCCGATCTCCTTGTTGTAGACCTGCTCCTCCGTCATCGGCTTGCCGGAGACGACGGGGAAGCGGTTCATCAGCGCGATGCGCTGCTTCCACAGCGTCTGCATATAGGGCATCTCGCCGCCGCGCCATTGCAGGTAGAGCGGCTGCATATAGCTGCCATAACCCTCATGCAGCCACATATCGTCCCAGTTGCTGTTGGTCAGCTGGTTGCCGAACCATTCATGGCTGAATTCATGGTGGAACAGCCAGTCATAGCCCTCCGGCGCTTGTTTGTACCCATTGCCATAGGCGTTGATCGTCTGGTGCTCCATGCCCAGATGCGGGGTCTCGACCACCCCCAGCTTCTCGTCGCCAAAGGGATAGGGGCCGATCATCGCCTCGAAGAAATCGAGCGTCGGGGCGAACTGCGCGAACAGCGCCTTTGCCTGCGCTTCCTCGCCCGGCAGATACCAGTAGCGCATGGGAATGACATTGCCGAAGCGGCTCTTATAGTCTGCCTCAATCACCTTATAGGGCGCGATGTTGAGAGCGATCGCATAGCCATTGGGATGCTTCGCCCGCCAGTGCCAGGTGCGGCGGCCATCGGCCTCGGCGCTCAGCCCCATGAACACGCCGTTGGAGGGCGCGACCAGATCCTGCGGCACGGTGATGTGCAGGTCTACGGTGCCCACCTCCACCATGGGATTGTCGAAACAGGGCCAGAACAGGTCGCAGCCCTCGCCCTGCACGGCGGTGGCGATCCAGGGCTTGCCATCCTTGGTCTTCGCCCAGACGAAGCCGCCATCCCAGGGCGCGTTCACCGCGACATGGGGCGTGCCGGCATAGCGGACGGTGAGGGTGAAACCCTGTCCTTTCGCGATCTGACGGGGTAGCGCCACCCGCACCATGCCATCGGGATTGCGCCAGGCGGAGGCGGGCAGGGGCTTGCCGTCAAAGGCGATGGCGCTGATCGGCAGGTTGCGATCGAGGTCGAAGACCATGGCGCGGACGGGCGCCTTTGCGGTGAAGCTGAGCTTCGCGGTGCCGGCGATGGCATGGCGATCGGGCAGGACCTCTATCGCAAGATCGGCGGTGGTGAAATCGACCGCCTGCTGCTCGGGCGTGAGGGGCAGGCCGGTCGCTTCGGTACGCTCGGTGAGCGGAGGCTTGCCCTTTTCGGGGACGGAGGCGGCGTTCTGGGCGATTGCAGGCGCGGAGGCTGCCAGCAGGCAGGTGGCGAGGAAGGAGAGGGGTTTCGTCATATTGCGCCCTTGGTGCCTGTATCAGTGTGCCGTGACAATAAGGCGGTGATGGCGCGGGGCAAGCAGGGATCGGCGGGGCTGCGGGAGGCGCGCAAAAGGGAGAGGTTGGGAAAGACTGGCCCAGAAAAGATGCGGGACGCGGGCCGATAGTCAGGGGAAATCCAACATCATTCTTTCGTCATTCCCGCGCAGGCGGGAACCCATCTCCTGACCTGGCATCCAGCGTCTTCTGATGGGAGATGGATTCCCGCCTGCGCGGGAATGACGAAAGGGGTGGGTAGCTGAACGACCGCGTTCGGTTCCAGATACGGAGTTAGCCGCCCTTGGAATTTGACGATTGTAGGATTGCGACACGCTAGGAAATGAAACGGATCGCCAGCAAGAGACCGCTTAATGCCCCCAATATGTATCCGCCAATTGTGAACCAATATTGGAATGGATGGTCCTTGCGAGCCACCGCAGGCATCGGCCACCTCGCAGGAATAACTGCGGTCATCAGGCTGAAAACGGCAACGGTGCCGGCAAGAATTGCCAGCCCAGCCCCAAATAAGCCCACCCCATTCACTCTGGTTTCCCCGGCCTCGGCTTAAGCGTCGCCATTCTTTGAACTCTCGCCCATCGAATTTCGAAGCATTAGACGATAGATTACGTCCGCTGTTGAGATCGAGCAATCATTCCCACAACGTCGAAGAATGGTCGATAACCCCCGCTACCGCACGCCCACGCGCGTCTAAGCCGCCCCCGCCAGCGCCTTGGCTTTTTCCTCGGCCACCAGTTCCTTGCGGGAGAGCTTGCCGACCAGCGTCTTGGGCAGCGTTTCGCGCACATCCACCGCCACCACGCGTTCATGCTTGCCCAGCTGCGGATTGAGCCATGCCATCAGTTCGGGGCCATCAACGGTCGCGCCGCCCTGAAGCGTCACGAACGCCTTGGGGCTTTCGCCGCGATAATGGTCGGGGATGCCGATCACCAGCGCCTCGCGCACCGCCGGGTGGTGATAGAGTACCGCCTCGATCTGGCTGGGGAACACCTTGAAGCCGCCGACGGCGATCATGTCCTTCAGCCGGTCGACGATACGGATATAGCCGTCCGCGTCGATCTCGCCGACATCGCCGGTGCGCAGGTAATTGCCCACGAACACTTCGGCATCGGCGTCTGGCCGCTGCCAATAGCCCTTCATCACCTGCGGCCCGGAAAACACGATCTCGCCCGGCTGGCCCTCGGGCGGCGGGCGGGTCGGGTCTTCCTTGTCCACCAGGCGGACGGTGGTGCCGGGGATCGGCTGGCCGATGGTACCGGTCTTGTTCAGCAGCTCATAGGGGTTGGAGGAGACGACACCGCTGCTTTCGGTGAGGCCATAGCCTTCCACCACCTTGGCGCCCGTCGCCGCCTCGAACCGCTGCTTCACCTCCAGCGGCAACGGCGCGCCGCCTGAGATGCAGACGCGCAGCGAGGAGAGGTCCACATTGCTGATCGCCGGGTGATCCAACAGCGCCTGGAACATGGTCGGCACACCGGGCAGCGCGGTCGCATGGGTGCGCTGGATCGCGGCCAGCACCTGCACGGCGTCGAAACGCGGCAGCAGGATGATCTCGCCGCCGTTCAGCACCGTGCGGTTGAGCACGCAGGTATTGGCGAAGACATGGAAGAAGGGCAGCACGCCCATGATCCTGTCCTGCGCGGGATCGCCCCGGCGCGGGTCGATCAGCTGCACCTGCCGCGCCACCGCCGTCATGTTCTGATGCGTCAGCATCGCCCCCTTGGGCGTGCCGGTAGTGCCGCCGGTATATTGCAGCAGGGCGATGTCGTTATAGGGGTGGATGACCTGCTGCGTGCAACCGCCGTCATTGTCGATCAGCTTCGAAAAGGCGGTGATGCGCGGATCATGCGGCGGCGCGACGGACTCGGCGCGCTTGAACAGGCGATAGAGCAGCGACTTGGTGCGCGGCAGCACCCCGGCGACCGATCCGACCACCAGTTTCTCCAGGCTGCTTCCCTCCAGCACCTTGAGCGCGGTAGGCAGCAGCGCCCGGGCCGACAGGGTGAAGAGGATCTTCGTGCCGCTGTCCTCGACCTGATGCTCCAGCTCGGTCGCGGTATAGAGCGGGGAGAAATTGACGACGATGCCGCCGGCCATCAGGATGCCGTAATAGGCCGCGACATAATGGGGCACATTGGGCAGATAGAGGCCGACCCGGTCGCCCTTCTCCACCCCCATCGCCTGCAGGCCGCAAGCCACCCGCCGCGCCCCGTCCAGCACATCGGCATAGCTGAACTTGCGGCCCATGAAGTCGATTAGCGGATTGTCGGGCGCGCGCGCCGTGGTGGCGGCCAGCATGTCCGGCAGGGACAGCGGCGGGAACGTCTGCTCCCACGCGGCCGGGTGGTTGTAATGCTCTCTCCAGGGGATCGTATCGTTGTCCATTACGGACAATCTATGGGGATTGCCGGGCGCGCGCAATCAGCGCCGTTCACAAGGCATGAAACAGTGCGGCGAGGCGGCATCCGCTCACGCGCTTGACGTAGCGGCGGACACTGGAGAAATTTTTTGCAGGCCACGCGCAGGAGGCTCATCGCGGGGCTACGACTCGGCGCGACCCGCCGGGTCAGGGGCCATCGCCATGCGTCCGGGGGAGCCAAAGGGACGGTTTGCGCGCGCCGCAGCGACGGCATTGAAACGAAGTCAGGTGCCTCGTTTCAATGCCTTGCAGGCCCCTGCGGGCGGGTCGGTGGCATGGGGCCGGCCAGCATGGGGCCGGCCGGCCATCAGCCCCGGAGGATCAGATGTGACCCTTGTTGTTGCTGAACGGGTCCAGGATGGTCGCCACCTCGGAGATGATCTGCGCCTCGCTGTGCAGCGCCTCTTCGGCGCGGCGCGTGGCATCGTCACGCTCGCGACGCAGTTCCTGGATCAGGGCGGCACGGTCGCCATCCAGACGATTGTCGACCGGCGCTTCGATGCCGGCCTTCTTCGCGGCCTTGGCGACCAGCGCGTCCAGCTCCCGCTGCGAGCACAGGCCCAGCGTCACCGGGTCCTTGGGCACGATGTTGGAGATGTTCCAGTGGCTGCGCTCGCGGATCGCCTGGATCGTGGTGCGCGTGGTGCCGATGAGGTTGCCGATCGCACCGTCCGAAACTTCGGGATGGTTGCGCAAGATCCAGGCGATGCCGTCGGGCTTGTCCTGGCGCTTGGAGACCGGCGTATAGCGCGGGCCCTTGGTGCGGCGGACGGGCTCGGGGCCCTTCAGGATTTTCAGGCGATAATCGGGGTTCGCCTCGCCCTTGTGGATCTCGTCCATCGTCAGCTCATGCGCGCGGACGGGATCGCGGCCGGTATATTTGGTCGCGGCGGTATCGTCGGCGATGGCCTGCACCTCAAGGATGTGGAGGCCGCAGAATTCGGCGATCTGGTCGAAGCCAAGGGCGGTGTTGTCGACCAGCCAACTGGCGGTCGCATGGGGCATGAGCGGTTGGGACACGGGAAGCCTCTTCCTGCAAACAATAAGGGCCGCCCCTCACGGGACGGCCTTCGCACCCCGATGATGTAGTCCATCGCGGGCGCCACGGCAAGGGCAAGCTTGGACGGCCCCGGATGGCGTCAGGTTGGGGACTGGTATTTCCGACCGTCACCCCCGCCTACGCGGGGGTGACGGCGCAGGATTGGCTCAATCCAAGTCAGGACAATCGATCATTCATATCGGTTTGCAACTTATGCCGCCTCGCCGATCGCCGCCGGATCGAAGGCATGCAGCCCGCCCAGGAACTGCCGCGCGCTTTCCGCCCAGGTGAAGGTGGCGCCATAGGCCGCGCAGGCTGCCCGGTCGCGGGTCAGCGCCTGGGCGATGGCGTCCTCCAGCCGCTCGGCCAGCGCGCCGGTCTGCGCGGTGACGATGTCGATGGGGCCCGTCACCGGATAGGCGGCAACCGGGGTGCCGCAGGCCAGCGCCTCGATCATCACCAGCCCGAAGGTGTCGGTGCGGCTGGGAAAGGCGAACACGTCCGCCCCGGCATAGGCGCCGGCGAGGTCGGCGCCCGACAGGGGCCCGAGGAAGACCGCATCGGGATAGGCCCGCTCCAGCGCTGCGCGCGCCGGGCCGTCGCCCACGACGATCTTCGTGCCGGGATGGCCGGACGCCAGGAACGCCTCCAGATTCTTCTCCACCGCGACCCGGCCGACATAGAGCTGGATCGGGCGCGGCAACCCGGCATAGGCATCGGGCGCCGCGACATCGGGCGAGAAATTCGCCAGGTCCACGCCCCTGCCCCAGGGCCGCACCTGTGCGATGCCATGGGCGCGCAGCTGCTCGCGCACCGACCGGGTCGACACCAGCACCGCCTGCGCCGGCCCATGGAACCAGCGGATATAGGCCCAGAACCATGCAGCGGGCAGGCCGGTGCGCTGCGCCACATAGTCCGGGAAATGGGTGTGGTAGGCGGTCGTGAACGGCAATCTGTTGCGCAGGCACCAGCGCCGCGCGGCCAGGCACAGCGGCCCCTCCGTCGCCAGATGGATCGCATCCGGCGCGAAATCGGCGATCGCCCGGCCCACCGTCCGCGCCCGCGCCACCGCCAGCCGGATTTCGGGATAGGTCGGGCAGGGCAGCGAGCCATATTGATCGGGCGAGACGATCCGCACCACATGGCCGGCGCGCTCCAGCTCGGCGCTGACCGATCGCAGGGTCCGCACCACGCCGTTCACCTGCGGCGCCCAGGCATCGGTGACGATGGCGATGCGCATGGCCGTCTTTCCCCAGCGATCAGGCGACCAGCCGGGGCCGGGCCAGGTCCGCCTCGATCGCGTCGCGCGCCGCCATTTCCTCGGCCCAGTGCAGCACCTCCATGCGGCCGTCGAAATGCTCGACCAGCGCCGTGCATCCCTCCACCCAGTCGCCGTCATTATAATAAGCGATGCCCGCGATCTCGCGGATTTCAGCGGTGTGGATATGCCCGCACACCACCCCGTCGACGCCCCGCGTGCCGGCTTCATGCGCCACCACTTCCTCGAACTTGGAGATGAACGCGACCGCGTTCTTCACCTTGTGCTTGGCCATTTTGGAGAGCGACCAATAGGGCAGGTTCATGCGCTGGCGCACCGCGTTCACCACGATATTCAGCCGCATCATGATCGAATAGGCCGCGTCGCCGACAAAGGCGAGCCAGCGGTGCGCCAGCATGATCGTGTCGAACTCGTCGCCATGCAGCACCAGCAGCTTGCGGCCGTCGGCGGTCTCATGGATCGCCTTGCGCCGGATTTCGACGCCGCCGAAATTGAGGCCGGTGAACTGGCGGAACATCTCGTCATGATTGCCCGGGATGTAGACGACGCGGGTGCCGCGCTTCGCCCGCTTCATGATCCGCCAGACGATGTCGTTATGCGCGGCCGGCCAGTAGAAGCGCTTCTTCAGCCGCCAGCCGTCGATGATGTCGCCCACCAGATAGATGGTCTCGCTGTCCACGCTGTCCAGGAAGTCGGTGAGCATCGCCGCGTTGCAGCCGCGCGTGCCCAGATGGATGTCCGAAATCCAGATGGTACGAAAACGGCGGCGGCTGCCCGATGTGCGCTCCGGCACATGGAAAGGCAGATGATCGAAATCCTCGACGTCGGCGGCAAAAGGCAGCCGGCTGATCGCATCCATGTCCAGTCCCCCAAGGTCGATGTCCTCGGGGCACGATCCCTAGCTGCGCACTGTGACAATTTAAGTTGGAATATGACGGAAATGCTACGATTTCCGCCATTCCGGCACGATCAAGGGCTAGGAAACCACCAGCATGATCTTGCCGAAATGCGTGCCCGCATCCATCCGGGCATGGGCCTTTGCCGCCTCTGCCAGCGGGAAGCGGCTGTCCATCGCGGGGCGCAGCGTGCCCTCCGCGACGAAGGGCCACACGGTGCGGGCGATCTCTTCCGCGACCAGCCCCTTGAACGCGACCGAACGGGGCCGCAGGGTGGAGCCCGTCAGGGTCAGCCGCCGGCTCATGATCTCCGGCAGGAAGATCGTCGCCTTCGGCCCGGCCTGCGTCGCGATGGAGACGTGGCGGCCATCCTCCGCCAGGCATTTGAGGTTGCGCGGCACATAATCGCCGCCGATCATGTCCAGCACGGCGTTCACGCCCTTGCCATCGGTGATCCGCGCAACTTCCTCGACGAAATCCTGCGTGCGGTAGTTGACGGCATGCGTGGCGCCCCAGGCCAGCGCCTGCGCGCATTTATCGTCCGACCCGCAGGTGACGACGATCGTGATGCCGAACAGCCGGCACAGCGCAATCGCCATGGTGCCGATGCCGCTGGTGCCGCCATGCACCAGCACGGTGTCGCCCTCCACCACATAGGCGCGCTCGAACAGGTTGGTCCACACGGTGAAGAGCGTTTCGGGCAGCGCGGCGGCTTCCACCATGTCATAGCCGTCGGGCACCGGCAGGCACTGGACGGCGGGCGCAACGGCATATTGCGCATAGCCGCCGCCCGCGATCAACGCGCAGACGGGCGTGCCGACCAGCGCGGCATCGGCCCCTTCCCCCACCGCGACGACGGTGCCGGAAATTTCCAGCCCCGGCAGGTCGGAGGCGCCGGCGGGCGCGGGATATTTGCCCATGCGCTGCATCACGTCGGGGCGATTGACGCCGGCCGCGGCGACGCGGACCAGCACTTCGCCGACGCCCGGCTGCGGCACCGGGCGCTGCTGCGGCACCAGGACGTCCGGCCCGCCGGGCGCGCTGATGCCGATCGCCGTCATCATTGCGGGAACAGCGCCCAGCTCAACCATCCCATTACCCCCCGAGGCAAGCCCATTTCCGCACCGCAGCAATGCATGCGACGGACGGTTCGGCGCCCTTATTGACAGCGGCGAACGCAGCGTCAACACTGCACCGATGGACATGGAAGAATATCTGCCGAAGAAGGCCGATGATCCTCTGGCCCGGCTGATGGCGCAGGATCTCGATCCCTTCTCCGTGGCGGAATTGCAGGTGCGGATCGTCGCGCTTGAGGCCGAGATCGTCCGCAGCCGACAAAAGATGAACGCCGCCGTTAACCATAAGGCAAGCGCCGAGGCGTTATTCAGGAAATGAGCCCATGCCGCGCCTTTCCTCTCTCCACGCGGATCGCTCCCTACGGGCGGCCTGGCGGAGGGCGGTTTCGGGGCACCATCGCGAAGGCCGTGCATCGGCACGGCTTGATCGTGGGGCGCTCCGTTCCGACATAGGGTTCAACACAGGCCCCACCCCGGGGCAAGGAGTATGAGCTGATGCCTTCCTTCGCAGCCGCCCTAGAGACGACCCTGCACAATGCGCTGACCCACGCTTCGGAGCGGCGCCACGAATATGCCACGCTGGAGCATCTGCTGCTGGCGCTCATCGACGACGAGCATGCGTCCAAGGTGATGCAGGCCTGCGGCGTGGACCTGGGCGAACTGGGCGACGCTGTTACCCAGTATCTCGACACCGAGCTGGACAGCCTGAAGGTGGAGGGCGAAACCGATCCCTCGCCGACCAGCGGTTTCCAGCGCGTGGTGCAGCGCGCGATCCTGCATGTGCAGTCTTCCGGCAAGGATGAAGTGACCGGCGCCAACGTGCTGGTCGCGCTCTTCTCCGAGCGGGAGAGCTATGCCGTCTATTTCCTGCAGCAGCAGGACATGAGCCGCCTCGACGCGGTCAGCTATCTTTCGCATGGCGTAGGCAAGGGCACGGCAGCACCCGAGCAGCGCGAGGTCAAGGGCTCTGCCGAGGAAGAGAAGAAGCCCGTGGACAAGAACAAGAAGGATTCGGCGCTCGACCAGTTCACCGTCAACCTCAACGAGAAGGCGGAACGCGGCAAGGTGGACCCGCTGATCGGCCGCACGGCCGAGGTGGACCGCACCATCCAGATCCTGTGCCGCCGGTCGAAGAACAACCCGCTCTATGTGGGCGATCCGGGCGTCGGCAAGACCGCCATCGCCGAGGGCCTTGCCCGCAAGATCATCGAGGGCGACGTGCCAGAGGTGCTCAAGGAAGCGGTGATCTACTCGCTCGACATGGGCGCGCTGCTGGCGGGCACCCGTTATCGCGGCGATTTCGAGGAGCGGCTGAAGGCGGTCGTCACCGAGCTGGAGAAGATGCCGCATGCGGTGCTTTTCATCGATGAGATCCACACGGTGATCGGCGCCGGCGCGACCAGCGGCGGGGCGATGGACGCCTCCAACCTGCTGAAGCCCGCGCTGTCGGGCGGCACCATCCGCTGCATCGGCTCCACCACCTACAAGGAGTTCCGCAATCATTTCGAGAAGGACCGGGCGCTGCTCCGGCGCTTCCAGAAGATCGACGTGAACGAGCCCACGGTCGAGGATACGATCAAGATCCTCACCGGCCTGCGCACGGCCTTCGAGGAGCATCACCACGTCAAATACACGCCCGACGCGATCAAGGCGGCGGTGGAGCTGTCCGCGCGCTACATCAACGACCGCAAGCTGCCCGACAAGGCGATCGACGTGATCGACGAGGTCGGCGCGATGCAGATGCTGGTGGTCCCCTCCAAGCGCAAGAAGACGATCACCCCCAAGGAGATCGAACAGGTGATCGCCACCATGGCGCGTATCCCGCCCAAGACCGTGTCGTCGGACGACAAGACCGTGCTCAACACCCTGACGCAGGACCTGAAGCGCGTCGTCTTCGGCCAGGACAAGGCGATCGAGGTGCTCAGCTCCGCGATCAAGCTGTCGCGGGCGGGCCTGCGCGATCCGGATAAGCCGATCGGCAACTATCTCTTCTCCGGCCCCACGGGCGTCGGCAAGACGGAGGTGGCCCGCCAGCTCGCGCATCTGCTCGGCATTCCGCTCCAGCGTTTCGACATGTCGGAATATATGGAACGGCACTCGGTCAGCCGCCTGATCGGCGCGCCTCCGGGCTATGTCGGTTACGACCAGGGCGGCCTGCTGACCGATGCGGTCGACCAGAATCCGCACAGCGTGCTGCTGCTGGACGAGGTGGAGAAGGCGCATCCGGACCTGTTCAACATCCTGCTGCAGGTGATGGACAATGGCCGCCTGACCGATCACCACGGCAAGACGGTCGACTTCCGCAACACCATCCTCATCATGACCACCAATGCCGGTGCGTCGGACATGGAGAGGGAAGGCATCGGCTTTGGCAACATCGCCCGCGAGGATGTGCAGGAGGACGCGGTGAAGAAGCTCTTCACCCCGGAATTCCGCAACCGCCTCGACGCGATCGTGCCCTTCGGCTACCTGCCGCCCGAAGTCGTCGCCCGCGTGGTCGACAAGTTCATCCTGCAGCTGGAACTGCAGCTGGCCGACCGCGACGTCCACATCACCCTGGACGACGAGGCGAAGGCATGGCTCACCAAGCGCGGCTATGACAAGCTGTACGGCGCGCGCCCGATGGGCCGCCTGATGCAGGAAAAGATCAAGCAGCCGCTGGCCGAGGAATTGCTGTTCGGCAAGCTCGCCCATGGCGGCGAGGTGCATGTGCGCATGAAGGACGACGCCCTGGCCTTCGAAATCATCCCCGCCGCTCCCAAAAAGGGCAAGAAGGGTGCGCCGAAGAAGCCGGCGGAGAAGGCCGAGAAATAAGGCTTGGGCCGAGTGTGATTAAGGGAAAGGGCGGCCTTCGGGTCGCCCTTTTTATTGAATTGGAGCGTTTTCACGATGAGCGAAAACGCTCTCGTCCCTTGTTGTCGCATTTTCCGAGCCATTGACCGTAAACGGTCAAATTGAAAATGCTCTGGCGGAAGGCGATAGCGCATTTTCCGAATATTGGTGAGGGATGCAGTGGCCGATTGCGGAATGGCTGGTTCGAAGTGGCGAAGACTGAATAGCTCCCGTTTGCTTGAAAATCATTTCACAGGCAGCTGCCAACCATTTCAGTTATTCCGTAGTTATCGCTGGCGCATCTGCTCGTGACTATAGCAGCCGCTGTGAAAAGCTACTGTTCGCTTCATCTGAAACGGAGCTGCGCCTGCCCCTATCTGAATTTGATTGATGCGCATTTCGCGCGGCGCTTGTCGGGTGATGCTGTATCGTTGCCGCAACGAGCGTCGCGACTCATAGTTGCGACAGGATGGGGGACGATCTCATGGAATATTCAGACGCCTATCTGCGCGAATTCTTACCGCGCGAAGACCCGTCGCTCGAACAGGTGCCGGGCGACGTCATCGACGAGATCGAGCGCTGGGGTGAGTTCATCGGCGAGGATCGCCAGTTGATCGCGCGCTCGACACGCTGGACTTATGCGATCTTCTCCGAGTTGGGGCTCGGCCGCTATCGATCCGAGGGCTACTTTGATCGGTACTGGCGGGACAAGCCATGGTTCCCCCCAATCGGACCGGGACTGGACATAAAGCGCATTTCATTCGGTCTGTTCGATCGCGAGTCCGAAACGCCCGGTCTGGGCCTCATCATCGATGTTCCCCAATGGAACGGACCGACATTTGCGGTCATCGATAGGATCGGTTTTCCGCGCCTTGGCAAGGAAGATTTCCCGCTTGCGATCCGCCAGTCGGAGATCGATCTACACGTCGCTCATCCGAGCGGCGCGACCGGCGCCTGCTGGGCGCAGTGCAAGACCAGTTCGCTCTGGGGCGTGCTCACCGCCGGCCATGCCGTCGGCGGCAATCGGCCGGGCCGCGCGGTGCCGATGGCGTCGGGCAATGTTGCGAGCTTGGGCCGCTGCTACTTTCAGCCGGTCGATGCCGCCTTCGTGCTGACGCCGGCGCCTGGCCACAAACCGGCGCCGCTTCCGATGTTGAGCTTTGCATCGATGGGCATGCCGGTTACGGTCGACTGTCAGTCCGGGCCGGTGTCGCGCACGGTTGTCGAGGTCCAGAACAATTGCGGCGTGCTCAACACGCGCGAGGTCGGCGTCACCCTGTGCCTTGATCGACCCGCCACCAAAGGCGATTCCGGCGCGCTCATCCGCGCCGCCAATGGCGATGCGGTCGGCCTCTATCGGGGCGCGATGAATGTGCCGAGCGCGCCCACCGGGCAGCGCGGGCTTGCCCAGAATTTCGAGCAGGCGATCCTCGCACTCGATGTCCTTCCCTATCTGTAAGGAGCACCGTGATGACTGAGGCCGCACCCGATGAATTTGAAATCTCCATCTTCGTGCCCGAAGGCGACACCGCACCGATGCTGCCACCCGATCCGTCGGTCGAGCATCATTCGATGCGCGACTGGGTACCGGGGCTCGGACGCGTCGCCCGAGTGGGTGCGGCCGAAGTCCAGGAGCAATGGGGCAGGACCGTCGATACGCTCATGAAGTTGAGTTCGACCATTGCCGCCCGCTCCAAGGAATGGTCGATTGAGGAGATTGAGGTCGGTCTTACACTGAGCGCCAAAGGCGAACTCCTATTCATCGCCGAAGCGGGAGCTGAGGCAAGCATCAAGTTCACACTGAAACGAAAGGGCGCGCAGCCGCCCGAGCCTGCGCCCTTGGTGACGCCAGTGCCCACGGGAAGCTGACAATCATGGCGCAAATGATAGTCCCCGCGAATGCGCTCGCGTCCTATCAGCAAGCCTTCGCGGCAGGTGCGATCCCGCTGTAGTCGGGTCGGCCCGATCGCACGATCTTCATGGCGGCTTCTAACCGAGGCTGTGTAAAAACGTCTCGCCGCAAACGAAATGAACAACTTCAGAATCCGCAAAGTGGCTGTCGCGTACGGAAAGAATCCGTGGGCGATCATCCATGAATCAATATTGCGTGATCAAACTGGCCTTCGGCGTTTTTACACGGCCTCAACCAATCCCGGTCATTTGCCGCGACTGTCGTGAATGGCAGGAATGTCTCTAAGACAAGTCACCCTTACGTCATCGGCACTCGATAAACGAATGGCCGGTTCCAGGAAGCTGCTACACGCTCGCTGACGACAACAAATGGCGCGTATCAGTCCTCCCCCCATCACCCCCACATTCCCCGCGCACCGCTAAATCAAAGCTGCTATGGAAGCGGCAAAAGAAAAGGTCGCGTCCGCAAACTCGGCATCAGGGGATGAGTGACAGTGCGCAACCAGATGAAATCCGCCCTTTTCCGTAGCGCCGCCGCGCTGGCCGCCCTCGCGACGCTCGCCGCGCCCGGCGCAAGCCAGCAGCAGAGCGCGCCCATCGCCCGCTACACCATGGATGCCGGCACCATGTCCGGCTTTGCCGCCATGGGGCAGGGCGGCGGCATGGGCGGCGCGATGTCGATGATGTTCGGCGGCGGTGGCGACCGGGTGATCCATGAACTGGTGCTGCGCCTGGGCTCCAGCCAGTCCGCCACCGGCGGCGCGCCCAGGGCCGATCACTTCATGCCCACGGGCGCGAAGCTCGGCAAATCCGTGCCCCTCGTCACGCCCACCATCAGCAAGGGCGAGGAAAAGCCGGCGCCGTTCGAGCGGCCCAAGGGGCGCCTGCTGATCTATTGGGGCTGCGGCCCGACCGCGCCCAAGAACCAGCCCGTCGTCATCGACTTTGCCAAGGTCGCCGCCGGCCAGATGCCGCCCGGCCTCTACGCCACCCCCGCCAGCCTGCCCGCCGACTGGCAGGTGCGCTTTTCCAACAGCAAGACCTATGGCGACTGGCCCAATGGCAAGGATACGAAAGCCGTCTCCGCCAGCTCCTCGCTGATCGGCGACCACCGCATCGCCGGCAATTACGCGCCGGAGATCAAATTCGCCCTCGATCAGGATTTCATGGCCGCGCTCTCCGGCAAGTCCACCGCGCTCCCCAGCGGCGCGGTGCAGCTGAACTGGAACAGCCTGCCCAATGCGACCGGCTATTATACCTGGGTCTTCGCCGCCAATCCGGGGCCGGATGGCAAGGCGATGGACATGGTCTGGTGGGCATCCTCCACCACGCAGCAGTTCGGCGGGCCGATGTGGGACTGGCTCTCGCCCGCCGCCGTGCAGAAGCTGATCGGGCAGAAAGTGGTGATGCCGCCCAGCCAGACCAGCTGCATCGTGCCGGCGGAGGTGAAGAAGGCCGCGAGCCAGATGATGATGGGATCGCTCTACGCCTATGGGCCGGAAGCGAATTTCGCCTGGCCGCCGCGCCCCGCCGATCCCAAGATCGTCTGGAAGCCCGAATGGATCGCCCGCGTGCGCTATCGCTCCAACACCATGTGGATGCTGAACGGGCCGGATATGGGCGCGATGATGCGCGGCGAGGAACAGAGCGGCGGCAAGGGCGATGCCCCGCCGCCCAAGAAGAAGTGCAAAGGCGGCTTTGGCGGCATCCTCGCGGGCGCGGCGGGCATCGGCTGCTGAACCGGGTTCCACCCCACCCGCCTCGTCATGCTGAACTTGTTTCAGCATCCATTTCTCCCCATCCGCAGTTGTTTGAGGAGGCAGGATAGATGTTGGAACAGGTTCGGCATGACGGGCTGGAAGACGGGCGGCTGGAAGACGGGCGCTTCACCATAAAGCAAGATGCGGGACTCGCCTGACATCCACAAATGTTCTACATATGTTCCAAATGATTCGCATGAGGGAGGAAGCCAATGAGCAGCACCGTGACCCTGTACACCAACCCCATGTCGCGCGGGCAGATCGCCCGCTGGGCGCTGGAGGAGGTCGGCGTCCCCTATGAAGCGGTGATCCTGGATTATGCCTCCACCATGAAGGGCGCGGACTATCTGGCGATCAACCCGATGGGCAAGGTGCCGGCCATCGTCCATGACGGCAGGGTGGTGACGGAATGCGCCGCCATCTGCGCCTATCTCGCTGCCGCCTTCCCCGACGCCGGCCTTGCCCCGCGCCGGGAGGAACTGGCCGACTATTATCGCTGGCTGTTCTTCGCCGCCGGCCCGGTGGAAGCGGCCGTCACCAACAACGCGCTGGGCGTGAAGACCGACGAGAAGACATCGCGCATGGCCGGTTACGGCAGTCTTGAGGCGGTAATCGACACACTGGAAGGCGCTGTGTCAAAGGGCGACTATATCTGCGGCGCCCGCTTCACCGCCGCCGATGTCTATGTGGGCGCGCAGGTGGACTGGGGCCTCAGCTTCGGCACCATCCCCACCCGCCCCGCCTTTGAAGCCTACGCCGCCCGCCTGCGCGAACGCCCGGCCTACAAGCGGCAGAAGGACATCGACAACGCCCTGATCGCGGAAATGCAGAAGGCGGGGTGAGGTGGCGGAGGCGATGACGAAACCGGATGAACGCAAGCGCGGTTTGACGGCGTCTGCGATTTGGGGTTTCGTTTTCGCTCTGGGCGTCTGCACCGTTGCGGCTGCATATCTCGCGCTGGAGGCGGCGATGTAGTTTCGTTGGTCGGAAGAAGAAAAGCAGCCGGGTGGGTTGCGACCATTTGTAGACATTCGCCTTTTAGGCAAATAGCTTTCAAGCCTGCCATCAAGGCTTCTCGACAAACGGATCGCTATGAAGAAGTTCACCGTTGTTGCAATTCTGGGCATCATCGCTTGTTTGTCGGCTCCCGCATTTGCGTGTTTGCCACCCCCACCAAGAATGCCAGAACCTCCTCCCCCGTCAACCGCCGAGCAAGCCCAAGGCATATATGGTTGGGCCACTGAAATTCTTTACGGGGAGATTGTGAGCACAAATGGGCGGCCGCGCTTTAAGGTGCTTCACACATATAAGGGCCACCCTAGGCCGGGAACAATCATTAGGGTCGACATAAGCCATGGCTTTCCTCCTCCGGTTTGTCCTGGAATGTTTCCTCCCTTTCCACGGTTTAAAGGAGAAAAAGGTGTAATCGCATACGGGGATACACCCGAGCTGAAGTTTTTGAGCGGTGAATTACTTCAAGCCCTGTTTGGTCAGGGGCTCATCAAACGGTAAAAACATCATGGCAGCTTTTCCCTAATAGCCGCCATTCCGCCACCCACCCTTTACCGTCATGCCGGACTTGATCCGGCATCCATTGGCTCGACGGGCAGCGTTTGCGCTCATGGATTCCGATCAGGTCCGGGATGACGAAATTGGGGGGAGGGGATAAAACTGGGCCTTCTGCTTTCCACCCTTCGAGATAGTCTCGTTCTGCACGATGTGAGCGCGGCTGCGGGCACCTTGGTCGCGGTATCTCTCCCACGTCGAAGCCGACTGGAACGCCGCGCATCGCCGCACTATCTATGCGCCAACCCTTTTGGAAGGACATATGATGGCGCAAGAGATCGCGACCCTGGCCGGCGGCTGCTTCTGGTGTACGGAGGCTGTCTATCAGCGGCTCAAGGGCGTGGCATCGGTGGAGAGCGGCTATATCGGCGGCGCGAAGCCCAACCCGACCTATGAGGAGGTCTGCACCGGGGGCACCGGCCATGCCGAGGCGATCCGGATCGGCTTCGACCCGGAGGTCATCAGCTATGGCGACCTGCTGGACATCTTCTTCGCGACGCATGATCCGACGACCTTGAACCGGCAGGGCAATGATGTCGGCACCCAATATCGCTC
This sequence comes from Sphingobium aquiterrae, assembly GCF_037154135.1. Taxonomy (NCBI): domain Bacteria; kingdom Pseudomonadati; phylum Pseudomonadota; class Alphaproteobacteria; order Sphingomonadales; family Sphingobiaceae; genus Sphingobium; species Sphingobium aquiterrae. Next base: position 127,830 of record NZ_JBANFL010000003.1, on the reverse strand, counting down.
CGCCATCTTCCCCCATTCGCCCGCGCAGGAAGCCGAGGCGAAGGTCGCGATCGCGCGCGCGCAGGCGGATCAGGCAAGCCCGATCGTCACCGCGATCGAGCCGATGGCGCCCTGGTATCCGGCCGAGGATTATCACCAGAAATATTGGGAGCGGGTGGGGGACAGGAACCCCTATTGCATGGCGGTGATCCCGCCCAAGCTCAGCAAGCTGCAGAAGAAATTCGGGGAACGGGTAGGCGCCTGAACGGGGCATATCCACCCGCCTGCCATCCTCGCGACGTGCTTCTGCGCAGGCAGTCGAGATGAGTCACGTGCCTCATCTCGACCAGGGCATCGGGCATGGCAGGTGATCCGGGAGATACCTGGGTTCCCGCCGTCGCGGGAACTTGGAGGTTCCCAATGCCGTTCGTCCTGAGCGTGTCGGAGGACCGTTCTTCTCTTCAGTGAAGAAGAACAAGGGTTGGCTAACGCCGCCCTTCGGGTCGACAGGCTCAGCCCGAACGGTTTGGGGTGTATCGTTCCGACAGCCCCTATTTCGCACTGACCCGCCAGATCACGCCGCCCACATCGTCGCTGACGAGCAGCGCGCCGGTCTTGTCCGCGGTCACGTCCACGGGGCGGCCGCGGGCCTGGCCTTCGGCGTCGAGGAAGCCGGTCAGCACGTCCATCGGCTTGCCCTGTGGCTGGTCGTTGCCGTTGAAGCCGACATAGACGACCTTGTATCCGGCGGCGGGCTTGCGGTTCCAGCTGCCGTGCAGGCCGACAAAGGCGCCATCGTTGAATTTGGGGCCAAGCTTCAGGCCGGTGGCGAAGGTGAGGCCCAGCGGGGCGACATGGTTGCCCAGCGCATAGTCCGGCCGCTTGGTATATTCGCGGACCTCGGGGTTCTCGGGCTGCACCCGGCGATCCTCATAGCCGCCCCAGTAATTCCACGGCCAGCCATAGAAGCCGCCGAATTCCACACGCGTCAGATAATCGGGCACCAGGTCGGAGCCCAGCATGTCGCGCTCGTTCACCACCGTCCACAGCGTCTGCGTGCGCGGTTCCCAGGCGAGGCCGACGGGATTGCGCAGGCCGGCGGCGAAGATGCGCCAGTCCTTCGTCTTGAGGTTCAGCTCCAGCACATTGGCGCGGTTCGCTTCCGCGTCCATCCCGCCTTCCGCGATATTGCTGTTCGATCCGACGCCGATGTAGAGGAACTGGCCGTCGGGGCTGGCCACCAGGCTCTTGGTCCAGTGCATATTGGGCGCGGCGGCGGGCAGGTTCATGACCTTGCGGCCCTTGTCCGCGATCCGGGTATCGCCCTCCTTGTAGGGGAAGGCCATCAGCGCATCGGTATTGGCGACGTACAGCGTGTCACCCACCAGCGCCATGCCATAGGGCGAATTGAGCCCGGTGAGGAACGCCGTCTTCACTTCCGCCTTGCCGTCGCCATCGGCGTCGCGCAGCAAGGTGATGCGGTTGGCCGAGGGCACGCCGGCGCCGGCGCGGCCCATCAGCCAGCCCATGATCCGATCCTTGATCCCGCCGGCCGGACGGGGCGGACTGTTGGTTTCCGCCACCAGCACGTCGCCATTGGGCAGGCGCAGCATGGAGCGGGGATGGGCCAGCCCCTCGGCGAAGCGGGCGACCTGCGTCCCGGCGGCGGGGGTTGGCGCCTCGCCGGCCTTCCAGCCGACGGCTTTGGCGACATTGATGGTCGGGAAGATTTCCCGCCGGGCGAGGGTGATGTTGGGCTCGCGTCCGACCGTCTGATCCTCCGGCAGCCGGGCGGTGTCGCCCCGTCCGAAATAGAAGACGCCGCCGCCGATGAGGACCAGCGCGATGAAGCCGAAGAGGGCGAGGGTTCTTTTCATGGGCCCTAGTTATGCCGGTGCGGGCCGGGCCGCAAGACACCTCAGCGGCTGCGCCACCACATCAATAAGGCAATCGCCACGCCCAGGCCGAGGCCCGCAAGAAAGCCGATGCTCGGCTGGCCCATCAGCCCGCCGGCGATCACGCCGAACATGACCAGGAAGGCGATGATGGCGCCGGCGCCCTTTGGCGATTTTGGGGCCGAGGATCTGGGGGGAGTCGTCATGGCCGCGACCCTTGCCATGCTTCATCGCGGGACGCCAGCCGTCCCGCGATGACACGATTGTCCCGATTTGGCATTTGCCTAACGCCCCGTTGACCAGTGGAAGGGGCGGGCGGCCATCGGCGCGGCGAAATGGCACGAAGGTTGAACCCGTGTGGGCATGACAATGACGCAGGGGATGCCAATGCAGCTGCCGTTTCTCTCAAGCCGGAAGAGCTATGAAGATGCGGCGGAGCTGATCGCGATGTTCGGCGACAATGCCGGCTATGAAGCCGCCGCCCGCGCCGACCGCAGCCGCGACATCGGCAACCATATCCACTTCTGTCACTGGCGCCAGATCGAGCGCCTGATCGTGCTGCTCTCCATCGACGAGGCGCTGGGCACGGTGCATTGAGGGGTGGCAGGTTGAGGCGGTGGATGGTTTGTTCGCGGTGAAAATCATTCTTCCGTCATTCCCGCCTGCGCGGGAATGACGAATCTGGGGCCACATCCTTCCCCGTCATGCTGAAACATGTTCAGCATGACAAAAGAAACGGCCGATCCAGGTCGTTTTTGCCGATTCCTGATGGTCTACCCTTAAAGCCGCAATCCCGCCGTCTCGCTGAGCCCTGCCATGATGTTGAGGTTCTGCACTGCCGCGCCCGCCGCGCCCTTGCCCAGATTGTCGAGCGCGGCGACCAGGCGGGCCTGACCCGTGGCGTCGTTGCCGAAGACGAACAGTGCCAGCCTGTCGGTCGCGCCGACCTGCTCGATGCCGATGCCGCCCATGGCGCCGCTCCGGTCGAGCGAGGCGACGCTGACGGAGGCGGAGCCGGCATAGGCGCCTGCAAGCGCGGCGTGGACCTGGGCGAGGCTGGGCGTCGTCGCCATGGCGCGCAGCTGCAGCGGCACTTCCACCAGCATGCCGCGATAGGTGTGGGCGACGGCGGGGGCGAACAGCGGCGGATGCGCGGTGCCCCCATGATGCTGCATCTCCGGCACATGCTTGTGCGCAAGGCCCATGGCATAGGCGCGGAAGGCGGTGTCGGTCGCGTCGGGCGCCTGCGGGTCTTCGAAGGCCGCGATCATCGCTTTGCCGCCGCCCGAATAGCCCGACACCGCGTTGACCGTCAGCGGCCAGTCGGCGGGAATGAGCCCCGCGCGCAGCAGCGGCCGCACCAGCGCCAGATAGCCGGTGGGATAGCAGCCCGGATTGGCGACGAAGCGCGCGGCGGCGATGCGGTCGCGCTGGTCCGGCTCCATTTCGGAGAAACCATATGTCCAGCCGTCGGCCACGCGATGCGCAGTGGAGGCGTCGATCACCTTCGTGCGGCCATTGTCGATCAGCGACACCGCTTCGCGCGCGGCATCGTCGGGCAGGCAGAGGATGACGATGTCCGCATCGTTCAGCGCCTGCCGTCGCGCGCCCGCATCCTTGCGCCGGTCGTCGGCGAGGGTGATGAGCGCGATCTCGCTGCGCCCGGCCAGCCGTTCGCGAATCTCAAGGCCGGTCGTGCCCACCGCGCCATCAATGAAAACCTGCACCGTCATCAACCGATCCTCCGCCGCGCCAAAATGGGCTGTTCATGCGCGGGTTCAAGGCGCGCCACGACATCGGCGAGCGGTTCGACCACCGTTGCCATCCAATGGGCATTGGCGTGCAGCAGCGTGTCGCCGTCCGCCATCATGCCGACATGGCCGGGGAAGAAGACCAGATCGCCCCGCCGCAGCGGCGCGTCGTCGGGCAGGGGCGCGCCGATGCCCTCCCGCTGCAGGTCTGTGTCGCGTGGCGCGGCAATGCCGCAGGCGGCGAGCGCCACCTGCACCAGGCCCGAACAGTCGACGCCGCCATGGCCGCGCCCGCCCCAGACATAGGGCTGGCCCAGATAGCGCATTGCGACTGCCACCCAATCGCTTTCCAGCGCGGCGATGGGCGCCAGATGCCGCAGATGGACAAAACCCTCCGCGCAGGTGACGAAGGCGCCGTCCTGCGCGCCCGCGCACAGTGCGCCCATCGGCCAGAAATCGACGATCGGCGACTTGATGTCGGCGGCGGAAAACACCGGCGCGCTGGCCTTCACCCGCCATTGCGGCAGTTCGCGCCGGTCCAGCGCCTCGCGCCGGACATAGCCGACATAGCCGTCATGCCCGCAAAAGCCCCAGACCCAGTCGGTGGTGATGTCCAGCGCGTGGAAACTCTCGCCATGCAGGATCTGCGAGGTCGCGATAGCGCTGACCGATGGCGTGGCGCGCAGCATGGCGCTGTCCGCCACGCAGTTCATCTCCACCGCCCTGGCATAATGGGCGGAAAACAGCAGGCCAGCCAGCGACACATCGGCCAGATCGCCGCGCACGGCATGGATTCGGTTGTCCAGTCGAACGGATGGGCCGGTCAGGCGGAACCGGGTGCGGTCAGGCTGCGTGCTCCGCAGCGGTGTGTGCTTGCCTTCCATCGCCTGTTCCTGCGATGAAATGGTTGAATCCGTCAAGAAATTGGGCCCCTTTAGCCGTCTGCGTGACGAAAATATTCCGGCGGTCCGCCGCGTCGCGCTCGCGGCGCAGATAGCCGAGCGCGGACAGCTTGTTAAGAGCGCGCGTGATGACGGGTTTGGAGACGTTCAACTGCTCTGCCAGGCCGCGCACCGTATGGGGGGCGGGAAGGATGTAGATGGTCATCATCAGGGCCATCTGACGGTTGGTGAGATCGGGTTCGCCCGAGCGTACATAATCGACGAGCGTGCGCCGCCAGTGATCGAGCGATCGTGGCGCAGCATTGTCGCTGGAAGGCGCATTCTGGGTGGGCGGAACACCGTTCATGCTTCGTCAAACGCGCAACATCCGCATCGGTTGCGTAACGGCCCGACATGCCTGATTTTTTTGATATTCCGGGGCCGCCGGTCGATGCAGGTGCGCGCGGTCCCGTCTCAAGCCCCGCCTTCAGCCCTCGTCTTAAGCCCCCGCCTTCAGTCTCCGCCGCGATATCGCTGGACGAGCATGGCGAAGGCCGCGCGCAGGCCCAGCGCCTCGCCGCCCTTGGGGCGTCCGGGCTTGGCCGCCGGGCGCCAGGCGAAGGTATCGAAATGCGCCCAGGTGGTGCCTTCGGCCACGAACTTGCGCAGGAACAGCGCGGCGGTGATCGACCCGGCAAAGCCGCCATCGGGGGCGTTGTTCACATCCGCCACGTCGGACTTGAGCATTTCGACATAGCCGTCCCACAGCGGCAGGCGCCAGACGGGGTCGTCCACATCCCTGCCGGCGCCGGCCAGCGCGTCGGCCAGCGCATCGTCATTGGCGAACAATGCGGGCAGGTCCGGCCCCAGCGCCACGCGGGCCGCGCCCGTCAGCGTGGCGAAATCCAGGATCAGTTCGGGCGATCCCTCGCTCGCCTTGGTCAGCGCGTCGCCCAGCACCAGCCGGCCTTCCGCGTCGGTATTGCCGATCTCCACCGACAGGCCGGCGCGGCTCGACAGGATGTCGCCGGGGCGGAAGGCATTGCCGCCGACGGCATTTTCTACCGCCGGGATCAGCAGGTGCAACTGCACCGGCAGGTGCGCGGCCATGATGAGCTGCGCCAGCGCCAGCGCATGGGCCGCGCCGCCCATGTCCTTCTTCATCAGCCGCATGGCGGAGGATGGCTTGATATCCAGCCCGCCGCTGTCGAAGCACACGCCCTTGCCGACGATGGCGATGCGGGGATAGCCGGCGTTGCCCCATTCCAGCTCGATCAGCCGTGGTGTGAAGCTGCGGTCGGCGGCGCGGCCGACGGCGTGGATCATCGGATAGCCCGTCGCCAGGGCGTCGCCGCGCGTGACGGTGAACTTCGCGCGATGCGCCCTGGCGATGGCGTGCGCCTGCTCCTCGATCTGCGGCGGCCCCATGTCGCAGGCGGGCACGTTCACCATGTCGCGGACCAGCGCGACCGCCTCGGCGACCTGCACGGTGGGGGCGATGCGCGCGACATCGCTGGTCAGCAGCACGCGCGGCCCCTCCACCTTGTCCGCCTTGCGATAGCGGTCGAAGCGATATTGCGCCGTCAGCCAGCCGAGCATGGCGGGGCCGGGCGCGCCCTCTTCCAGGCGATAGCTGCCCTGCGGCAGTGCTTCGGCGAGGCGCGCAAGGCACCAGCTGGAGAGTGCGGTGCGATTGGCGACGCCGGCGACCACGGACCAGTCATCGGCCTTCTCACCGGGCAGCACGGCATATTCATAACCCTTGCCGGCGAATTTCTGCGCGGTAACGGCGGCGCGATGCCGGTCCGGCTGGCGCCCCAGCCAGTCGGCGAAACTGGCTTCGTCCACCAGGGCGATGGCATGGGCGGGCTGGCCGCTATCGGCTTTCAGCAGGTCGGGATAGATGCTCATCGGGTCATCTAGGGGAAAGCCTTGCCTCAGGGAAAGCCGGTATTTGTCGTCACCTGTTGCCGTTCTGCCGCCTATGCCCTTTGCATGGCCGCCGATGAGGCATAGACTGGCGGGCAGAGCCTAGCCATGGGCCGGAAAAACCAAGGAGAATCAGGATGTCCATCCGTCAGAACCCCGCCCAGCGCGCGCTGCATGAACGCGCCTGTCAACTGGCCGACAGCGGCCGTTTTACGAATGTCCGCGCTGTCGAGCAGGCGCTGATCGGCGAAGGCTGGGCCGATGCCGGCCGGCAGATGCAGGGCGATTATCTGCGCAAGGCCGTCGGCGAGCGTTGCCGGGCTGCGGCGCATTGATGATGCGGCGGGCCGGCGGCGGCAACGGATCGGGCCCGGTCATGCTGGGCAGGATCATGTTGGGCGGGGTCGGCCTGGCGCTGGTCCTGCTTGGCGGATGTTCGTCGCAGGCGGATGAGGGGGGCAAGGCGGAAGCGGGCGGCGTGGAAGCTGGCGGCAATACCATTGCCTCCGTCCCGCCGGGGCAGCCCCCGGCGCCTCCGCCCGCCAAGCCGTTCAAGGTCGAGGAAAAGACCGGCCTGCTGGAATTTTCCTATGCTTGGCCATCGGAGGCCGCCGCCGTGCCCGCGATCGCGGCCAGGCTGCGCGGGGAGATGGACCGATCGAAAGGCGATGCGCTGAAGCTCGCGGGTGAGGACAGGAAGAGCGCGCAGGCCAACGGCTTCCCCTTCCACGCGCACAGCCTGCAGACCGCATGGGAAAGCCACGCCGCGACACCGCGCCTGCTGAGCCTGCTGGGCCAGTCCTATGTCTATACCGGCGGCGCGCATGGCATGACGGGCTATACGCCGCTGCTGTGGGACAGGAAGACCGGGCAGGAGGTTGCCCTTGCGACGATGCTGACATCGCCGGGCGCGCTGAAGCAGGCGAGCGGCAAGCGTTTCTGCGCTGCGCTGGACGCGGCCCGCGCGGAAAAGCGCGGCGCCCCGGTCGTGCGCAGCGGCCAGGACGATTTCACCGCCTGCCCCGACATGATGCGGCAGGCGATCGTGCCGGAATCGAAGAACGGCAAGAGCATCGATTCCCTGACCATCGTCATCGGCCCCTATGAGGCCGGCCCCTATTCCGAGGGCAGCTATGATATCCCGCTGCCCGTCGACGCGGCGATGCTGCGGGCGATCAAGTCCGACTATCGCGAGGCATTTGGCGCGGCGAAGGATTAGGACGGATCGACATTCAGAAAGGGGCGGGCTGGTTATCGCCAGGAACATCGTCATCCTGAACGTGTTTCAGGATCTATCGTGCCTCCTGAAGCCATCACGCGTGTGGAGGAATGTGCTGCCGAGTCACGTGCCTCGACTCCACTGAAACATGTTCAGCATGACGAATTGGAATAAACATAGTTCAATCATTCAAGAGAGTTGAATGACGATTCGTCCTGTAGTGCTTTCGCGCCGGATGAAATCCTCCGGCGATTCGGACATCACGGGAAACGGAATCTCCAGCCTCATGCCTGTTCAACCGGAACCGGCAGGAGTCCCGGGCGGATCGACATTCGGCCCATGTGCGCCGATACGCGGCATGCCTTTCGCCGCCGCCCGAACGGATCATGACGGGGCTGCGCCGCGCAAGTCCGCCGATGTCGGCGGGCAGGGCCAGCCCTATCGCGGCACCATGATCGTGCGGCAGCGTTCGGGGGCCATGCGCAAGGCGGTGTTCCAGATGGCGCCGCCGCCGGTGCGTTCCAGCCGCTGGCCGGCGCGCCCTTCATAGACGGCGCCGCCGGTCGAGGGCGTCTGCCGCATGGCGATGCGGCGCCCGCCATTCACCTGAACGATGGCGCCCTTGCCGGTATAATCGACGGTCAGGCGCGTGCCCCGGTCGCACTCGTAGAAGCTGGCGCCGCCCGGCGTGCCGACCGTGCGGCAACCCGTCAGCGCGAGCATGCCGCCTGCCAGCATGATGGCGATGGTCTTCACCTGCATCCGTTCCTCCTGTCGGTCGATGATCGCTCTATGCTTTTGATTGGACGATTCTCCGAGCCATCAGCTTGAAATACTCCAGGCATCGCCCCGACGCGCCGGTGCCCCGATTTTCAGCGACGCCTCAATGCCCCGTGCGGGTGCAGAGCACGTCGGCCAGGTAGATACGCCGATTGACCGTTTCCATCGCCTCGCGCGCCGATGCGGTCCAGCCGGCGTTGCGGCAGAATTCGTCCGCCGTGGTCGCGGCGCAGGCGGCGGTTCCCGATCCGCGCTGGCAGGCGAGCACCCGCGATCCGCGCCATTCCGGGGCGGGATAGAATTCGGCCGCCATGCCGCGCAGCGACCGCCCGCCGCTACCGCCGCCCGGGCCACCGGGGCCGCCACCGCCACCGCCGCCGGCAATGGGGCGGATGGAGCGCAGCTGGTTCATCCGGCCCAGCTTGCCGATGATATTGGGCGTGCTCGCCATGGTGGTGAAACAGGTGCCGCGGAAATTGGGCTCGCTGCACAGCTGCCAGGCCCCCCGCGCCACCCGCACGCTGGTGACGGGCCAGGCGAGTCGCACATCGGGGTTCGCCCGGGAAACGGCCATCGCCGGCCCGCGATAGAGGATGTCGCGGTAGATGGTGGCTTCCGACCCGCTGGCCTGAACCCCGCTCGATTGCGCGATGCCCGGTGTCGGGCCCGATGCCGGGAGGATGGCGATGCCGGCGGAAACGGCCAGCAGGGTGACAAGAGCCTTTGCGGTCACGGCACTCTCCCTGTTCGGTGCGATCGCCTGTGCTGCGCGACTCGCTTTTCCGGGGCGGAGGCTATGGCGGATCGTTACGATGGGCAAATGGATATTGGATGGCGCTCGCCCACCGCCTCGCGCGCCCGATGCGTCAGGCGTCGGCGGAGGTCGGCGCCCCGAACAGGTCATGCTCGTCGGCGTCTTCGATCACCACGCTCAGGATGTCACCGGCCTTCGTGCCTTCGGGCACGTCGCGCAGGAAGACGTTGCCGTCGATTTCCGGGGCGTCGGCCTGCGAGCGGGCGGTGGCGCCGATGCTGCCGTCCTCCTCGTCCGGCTCGCCGACCTCGTCGACGATGACGGGGAGCGTGCGGCCGACCTTGGCGGCGAGTTTCGCGGCGGAGATTGCGGCGGTCTTTTCCATGATCCGCTGGTAGCGCTCTTCCTTCACCGCTTCGGGCACCGGGTTGGGCAGCGCATTGGCGCTGGCGCCATCGACCGCCTCGAAGCGGAAGGCGCCGACCCGGTCGAGCTGCGCCTCGTCCAGCCAGTCGAGCAGATACTGGAAGTCCGCTTCCGTCTCACCGGGGAAACCGACGACGAAGCTGGAGCGGATGGCGATATCCGGGCAGATGTCCCGCCATTTGTGGATGCGGTCCAGCACCTTGGCTTCGTTGGCGGGCCGCTTCATGGCTTTCAGCACGCTGGGCGCGGCATGCTGGAAGGGGATGTCGAGATAGGGCGTCAGCAGGCCGTCGGCCATCAGCGGCACCACCTGATCCACATGCGGATAGGGATAGACATAGTGCAGGCGCACCCAAGGCGGCGTGCCTTCCGCCGTGCGCAGGCCACCCAGTTCGCGGGCAAGATCGGTCATGTGCGCGCGGACCTCGCGGCCCTTCCACTGGCGCGGCTCATGCCGGGTATCGACGCCATAGGCCGATGTGTCCTGGCTGATGACCAGCAATTCCTTCGTGCCCGCCGACACCAGCTTTTCCGCCTCGCGCAGCACCGCGTCGATGCGGCGGCTGACAAGGTCGCCGCGCAGCGAGGGGATGATGCAGAAGGAACAGCGGTGGTTGCACCCTTCGGAAATCTTCAGATAGCTGTAGTGGCGCGGCGTGAGCTTCAGCCCGCCTTCGGGCACCAGGTCGACAAAGGCGTTGGGGACGGGCGGCGATGCGTCATGCACCGCGTTCACCACATCCTCATATTGATGCGCGCCGGTGATGGCGAGCACCTGGGGGAAGCGCTGGCGGATCAGTTCCGCCTCATTGCCCATGCAGCCGGTGACGATGACGCGGCCATTCTCCGCCATCGCCTCGCCAATGGCTTCGAGCGATTCCTCCTTGGCGGAATCGAGGAAACCGCAGGTGTTGACCAGCACGACGTCCGCGCCGGCATAGTCCGCCGACATTTCATAGCCATCGGAGCGGAGCTTGGTGAGGATGCGTTCGGAATCGACCAGCGCCTTGGGACAGCCAAGCGAAACCATGCCGATCTTGGGCGCGGGGGGGAATGTTGTTGCCATGATTGCCGCGGCACATAGGGATTTATTGGTGGAATGTCACGGGGCGCGTGGATTCATTGGCGAGAGGGGCCGGGATGGGGAAGGAACTTACTTCCCTCCAACCGTCATGCCGAACTTGTTTCGGCATCCATCTTGCCCGTTCTGCTGTCGTGTGTGGGGAGAAATGGATGCTGAAACAAGTTCAGCATGACAAAGAGGATATGGCCGCAATGGGTAGAAATCCTTCTTTGGTCGCCAGTAACCATCTAGTCTTACATCCTTATTCCAGCGTCCGCTCCTCCACAATCTCCACGATCTTGTCCCCGGTCTGCAGCGCCTTCGCGCCCTCCTCCCAGAAGCCGATGGGGCGGTCCTGGCGGTAGATGCGCACGCCAAGGCCGGTGGCGATGGCGGAGAGGGGGTGGCCGATTTCCTCCGGCCGCACGGCGCGTTCGTTGAGCTTCACGCGGCCGCCCGATGCGGCGAGGTCGGCCATGTAATCGGCGATGTGCGGGCCGGTGGTGCTGCCCGCCAGCAGCAGCCCGGCGAAGCTGACCGGGTTGATGACGGTGGTGGCGCCCGCTTGTCGTGCGGGCAGTTCATTGTCCTCGTTGCGCACGACGATGCTGATCGGCAGGCGCGGGGCGAGGTGGCGGGCAGTGAGCGTGATGAGGATGGAGGTATCGTCGCGCCCGGCCGAGACGATCATCGTGCGGGCGCGGTGGATGGCCACATCCTTGAGCGTCCTGTCGCGGGTGGCGTCGCCGCACAGGATGTTGCAGCCCAGCTCCTCCGCACCCTCCAGCGCCTGTTCGTCGGCGTCGATCACCACGATCTCATGCGGGTTGGTGCCGCGCGCCAGCATCTCGCGCACCGCCTCCGCGCCGCTGGTGCCAAAGCCGGTGACGATGATGTGATTGTGCAGATCGGCCTGAATGCGTGCCATGCGCCACCTGTACACGATGTTGCGGAAAAAGAGGTTATAGGCGGTGCCCAGGAAGATCAGCCACACGACCAGCCGGATCGGCGTGACCAGCAGCGCTTCGAGCAGGCGCGCGTCGGGGCTCACCGGCACGATGTCGCCATAGCCCACGGTCGTCACCGTGACGGTGGTGAAATACAGCACGTCGATGAAGCTGATCTGGTTGTCCAGATTGTCCTTCAACCCCGCGCGTCCGACCCAGTGCAGGATGAGCACGGCGCCGAACAGCCCGAAGACGAGCGCCACCCGCCAGAGCAGGTCTGCCCAGACGGGCAGGGTGGAGCGCCGCCGCAGGAAGCCGGTGGCCACGGGCTTGCGGGCTTTCTCCAGCCTCATGGATGGGCGGGCAGGTGCAGCATGGGATCGGCCGGCTCCTTGGCAAGGCGGGGCAATGTCTTTGCCCGATCTGCATAGCGGGCGTTTCGCGGCAGGCCAAGAATGGCGTCAGTCGGGGAAGATGGCCGTCAGCGATGCCATGGAATCGACATGGGTCAGGTCATAATGCAGCGGTGTCACGGTGACATAGCCCTGCGCGATGGCGGCAAGGTCCGATCCCTCCGGCACCGCGTCGCTGCTGCCCAGGGTGAACCAGTAATAGTCATAGCCGCGCGGGTCGCGCCCCTCGACGATTGTGGAACGGTCGACATCGTGGAACCCCTGCCGCACGACCTTGATGCCCTGCACCTGATCGGGGTCGATGGCGGGGAAGTTGACGTTCACCAGCATCCGCCGCCCGGCGGGCTCGGCGATCAGCGGGCGCAGCACGCGCTCGCCCCACATGCTGGCGCAGGCGAAGGGGACGGTGTCGCCCATGCCTTCCTTTGCATAGACCTGGCTGAGCGCGATCGAGCGGATGCCCGAAATCGCGCCCTCCATCGCGGCGGCGACGGTGCCGGAATAGGTGATGTCCTCGGCCAGGTTTGCGCCGCGATTGACGCCGGAGAGGATGAGGTCGGGCAGGCAATCCTTCATCACATGCCGCACCGCCATCATCACCGCGTCGGTCGGCGTGCCGGTGACGCTGAAGCGCCGCTCGCCATGCTGGCGCAGGCGCAGCGGGCGGGTGAGGGTGAGGCTGTGGCCGGCGCCCGAATTCTCCTCGGCGGGGGCAACGACCCAGATGTCGTCGGAGAGGGTGCGTGCAATCTCTTCCAGCACGGCCATGCCGGGTGCGTGATAGCCATCGTCATTGGTGAGGAGAATGCGCATGGGGCAGGCAGACCTTTGCAATGTTCCGTTCGCCCCCGGATCGCGTCCGGGGCTGGCATGGCCCGAACGGATGGTTATCCCTTGGGCGTCAGCGCGGTGATGCCGCCCATATAGGGCGCCAGTACGGACGGCACCGTGACACTGCCGTCGGCCTGCTGATAATTTTCCAGCACCGCGACCAATGTGCGGCCGACCGCAAGGCCCGATCCGTTCAGCGTATGCAGGAAGCGCGTGCCCTTTTCGCCTTCGGGGCGGTAGCGCGCGTTCATCCGCCGCGCCTGGAAATCGCCGCAGTTGGAGACGGAGCTGATCTCGCGATAGGTGGTCTGGCTGGGCAGCCAGACTTCCAGATCCCAGGTCTTGCGCGCGCCGAAACCCATGTCGCCGGTGCAGAGCAGCACCTTGCGATAGGGTAGCTCCAGCGCCTGCAGGATGCTCTCGGCCGCCGCGCACATGCGCGCATGCTCGGCTTCGGACTCTTCGGGGCGGCAGATCGTGACCAGCTCGACCTTCTCGAACTGATGCTGGCGGATGAAGCCGCGGGTGTCGCGCCCGGCCGATCCCGCCTCGGATCGGAAGCAGGGGGTGAGCGCGGTGAGGCGCATCGGCAGCGTGTCGGCGGCGGCGATCTGTTCGCGCACAAGGTTGGTCAGGCTGACTTCGGCGGTGGGGATCAGCCAGCGCCCGTCGGTGGTGCGGAACAGGTCCTCGGCGAATTTGGGCAGCTGCCCGGTTCCGAACAGCGCCTCGTCGCGCACCAGCAGCGGCGGGTTGACTTCCTCATGCCCATTCTCGCCGGTCTGTATGTCCAGCATGAACTGGGCGAGGGCGCGATGCAGGCGCGCCATGCCCCCGCGCAGCGCGGTGAAGCGCGCGCCGGAGAGCGCCGCGCCGCCTTCGAAATCCAACCCCAGCGCCGGGCCGAAATCGGCATGGTCCTGCGGCACGAAATCGAAGCTGCGGATCGTGCCCCAGCGCGCGATCTCGATATTGTCCTTCTCGTCCTCGCCCTGCGGCACGTCGTCGGCCGGCAGGTTGGGGATGGCGGCCAGCGCTGCGTCCAGCGCTTCGCCGGCGGCGCGGTCTTCATCCTCCAGCGTGGACAGGCGCGATTTCAGCATCGCCACCTCGCCCTTGATCTGCTCGGCAAAGGCCATGTCCTTGGCGGCCATCGCCTTGCCGATCTCCTTGCTCGCCTCATTGCGGCGGGCCAGCCCTTGCTGTAATTCTGTCGCAATGGCGCGACGCCGCTCGTCCATCGCAAGGATGGAGTCGCTGAGCGGGGCCGCCCCGCGACGCGCAAGGGCTGCGTCGAAAGCGACGGGGTTTTCGCGGATGAAGCGGATATCGTGCATGCCCGCCCTATGCCGCCGCGCGTCGGGCCGCGCAACCCTGCCGCGCGTCATCCGTTGGACCCGACACCCCATGCAGACACAGGAGGCACGGATGCTGATCGATCATGGCACGCTGATAATGGTGGCGGATGGACGCAAGATGCTGGTTTTTCGCAATGCGGGCACCGGCGCCCGCCCCAGGCTGGAGACGGAGGCGGTGCGCGCGCAGGACAATCCCGCCAGTCGCGACCAGGCATCCGACGCACCCGGCCGCATGGATACGCCACGGGGGCCGGGCAGCGCCATGGAGCCCACCGATTTCCACGATCTGGAGGAACGGCATTTTGCGCAGGAGGCCGCCGCGCTGCTCAACCGCCGGGCGCTCGACAATGATTTCGAGAAGCTGATCATCGTCGCGCCGCCCACGACCCTGGGCGAGATGCGCCGCCATTATCACAAGGCGGTGGAACAGCGGCTGGTGGCGGAGATCGCCAAGGACCTGTCGAACCATCCCGTGCCGGAGATCGAGAAGATCATCGACGCAAGCTGAGCCTGCCGATTGCGGCCATCCCATCGCGAAAGGCAGATCGCGACCGGTAAAAGGGGAAGGGCGAGCATCCTGCGATGCCCGCCCTCCTACCCCGGAAATCCGTGAGGGCCGTTCAGGCCGCCGGCGCGCGCTTCTTGCCGAAGCGGTGGCGGGCGATGAGCGCGGCTGCGGCGGCGCCGAACAGCAGCACCATCGGCGGCGCGGGCACGTCCGTGCCGCCGCTGCTGCTCGACGACCCGCCGGATGAGGAACTGCTGGACGAGGAGGATGAGCTGGAGCTGGACGACGAGCTGCTGCTGGTCGTGCCGAAGCTGGACGATCCGCCGCTGGACGAGCTGGACGAGGAGGAGCCGCTGCTGGAGGACGAGCCGGAGCTGCCGCCGTTCGACCCGCCATGATGGCCGCTGGAACCGCCGCTACTGCTGCTCGAACTGCTGCTCGATGAAGAGGATGAGGAACTGGATGACGAAGACGAACTGCTGCCGCCCGTCGAGGTCGAGACGTTGCCTGAGGATGTCGAGACATTGCCCGAGGACGTCGAAACGCCGCCCGTGGACGTGCTGACCCCGCCCGTGGAGGTCGAAACCCCGCCCGAGGTCGTGCTGCTGGTGGAGCTGACCCCGCCGGTCGATGTCGACACGCCGCCGGTGGAGGTGGAGGAGCCGCCGGAGCTGGTGGACGACGAACCGCCGCTGCTGGTCGAGGAGATGACGACACTGCCGCCACCGCCGCCACCGCCGCCGCTGCCACCGAAGAAGCCGCCGAAGAACCCGCCGCTGCCGCCGACGAATCCGCCGCTGCCGCCAAGGACGACCGGCACGCCGCCGCCGCCAGCGACGATGGGCATCTCCCCTGCGGGGGCCGGCGGCAGGGGCATCGGGATCGGTGCGGCCTGGCTGGTGACGGTGACGGTGGAGGGCGCGCAGGCCGTGACCACGCGCCGCTTCACGGTGCGGATGGCGTAGCGCTTGCGGACGATATGCGGCCGTGCCTTTTTCAGTGGCTGCAGCACGGCTGCGCGCGGGGCGTCCGCGACATGGACGGCGCCCCCGCCGACCACCGCGCCGCCCACAGCACAGGCGCATAATTTTGCCATCGCCATCCGAACCGACATGTCTTTTTACTCTTGTTCGTTGCCCTTGCGAAGGAACGAGAAACCGGATTCTCGCCATTCCCCCTATCTGCAGAAACGCAAAATAAAGCGTTAACTGCAACGCCGTTAACCCTGAATGGACTATGGATTGCAAGAAAGCATCGTGAAGATTGTTAATAGATATGGTTAACGTTCCTTTATGGAACGGCATGACTACGCGTTATGAACACCGGGAGATGAGAGGTTTTTCATGAATCCCGGATGTTTCACTGAAACTGTGATGCTTGCATGGGCGCGGCAAGGCGCGCGTGCCTGCGCATGTTCGTGCGGTTGCGCCCTTCCATCCGCAGCCGGAAAGGGCATGGGACGAGATAGGGGCGCGGTGGGGGGAGGCGATTGATCGCTTGTGCAGGCTCGCCACGATGGTTATAGGCCCGCTCAATCAATAGTTGAGGGTCAAGGGGCGCTCGCCCTGAAAGCCCCTGCCGGAGAGCCAGATGGCATCGGTCCCTAGTTCTGAGAATGGCGACGACCTCGCCCCCAAGCCGGCCATTCAGCTGCCGGAAGACTACAGACCTTCGCCTGACGAGGAGTTCATGAACCCCCGTCAGCTCGAATATTTCCGGCAGCGCCTGCTCGACTGGAAAAAGCAGATTCTGACCGAGGCCGAAGGCACGCTGGCCGTGCTGCAGAACGAGCCGCTGCGCGAGCCCGACCTCAACGATCGCGCGTCGAGCGAGACCGACTGGTCGATCGAACTGCGCACCCGCGATCGCCAGCGCAAGCTCATCTCCAAGATCGATGCGGCGCTGCGCCGGATCGACGAGGGGGAATATGGCTATTGCGAAGTGACGGGCGAACCGATTTCGCTCGGCCGGCTGGAAGCCCGCCCGATCGCGACGATGACCGTCGAGGCGCAGGAGCGCCATGAGCGGCAGGAAAAGATTTCCCGCGACGATTAATGATTCTTCCATGAAATTCAGTGATTTTCCGACATAGAACCCTTTTGTGACGGACGATCGCTAACGATGGAACATGGCATTGACGGACCCGCGGATCGTGGACCGGCGCGCGCTTTTGCGCGGGACAGCCTGTTCCTGCTGACCGATATTTCATCGCCCGAGGGGATCGACCTGGGCAAGGCGCGGGTCCGCAATCTTTCCGCGACCGGGCTGATGGCCGATTCGGAATCGCCCTTTCGCGTGGGCCAGGCGGTCTGTGTGGAATTGCGCGGCCTGGGCAGGGTGAGCGGCACCATCGCCTGGACGAGGAATGAGCGGATCGGCATCGCGTTCGATCATGCGATCGACCCGCAGCAGGCGCGCAAGCCTGTCAGCCAGAATCGTGGCGAAACCGCGCTGCCCGCTTATCTGCGGGTGCCGCAGCTGGGGCGCCGTCTCTAAATTTTCGGATATCCGGATATAGGTGCGGGAAATAAGGGGGACGGAGCCGCCCGCGAGGGCTGGGGCTCCGCACCCGCCAAACGCATACGCTCAGTGCGTAGCGGAGAGTTCCTCTTTCAGCCTCAGCTTCTGCTTCTTCAGGCTCGCAAGAAGTGCCGTATCTGGCATGGGACGACTGTTCTCGGACTTGATTCGGGCATCGAGCCCTGCATGTTTCGCTTGAAGGGCAGAAATATGGCCATTGTCCATGACATTCTCCTTGCTTGAGTGTGCCGGGAGAGTGAGTAGATCATGATTCGCGCGGACTGTCTTCCGTCGAATCATCGCTTGCGGTAGGCGCAAGCATGTGTGCGATGGTCCGTTGCGGAGAAAGGGAGGAAATCCTCCCCGATTCTTCGCCAGGGCCGGATATTTGCCGGATATTTGACCGAGAGGCTGCCATCGCAATGAACCCAGAAGATATCATGCGCCGGCTGGAAATCCTGCGACTCGAGCATCGCGATCTGGACGTGGCGATCCTGGCGCTGGCCGACAGCAGCGCGGCGGACCAGTTGCAGCTTGCCCGGCTCAAGAAGCGCAAGTTGCGGCTGAAGGATGAGATCGCCACGCTGGAAGACGCGCTGATCCCCGATATTATCGCCTGAAACCAACGGGAAGGGGCTGCCCCGCCCGGCCCGTTTTGGGACAGTTTCTGCAGCCCCCACGATCGCCACTGACAAGCGCGCGGCACTATGGCACCACAGGCCGATGCCATCCGTTCGCGCCCTGGATCGCGGCCTGCACCGCCGACTGACCGACAGCCTCTATGTCGAGGCCATGGTGATGGCGGACGAGGCCCGGGCCTATTTCGACGTGCAGGGCGATGCGGACCGGGACGCGCTTGCCCTGATCGACCGTGTCGCCTTTTCGTGCGAATCGCTCAAGGTCACGACCCGGCTGATGCATGTCATCGCCTGGCTACTGAACCAGCGCGCCTGGCAGCGCGGGGAAATCCCGACCGAGGCGCTGGCCGACCCCAAATATCATCTGGGCGAGGCGAAGCGGAGCGACAGTCCGGCGGTCGCGCACTTCTCCTTTGCGGCCCGCGCGCTGATCGACGGCAGCACCGACCTTTACGACCGGGTGGCGCGCCTGCAGGCGGCAATGGGCCTGAATGACGACCGTGCGGGCCGGGGGAATGGCGAAAGCCCGGCGCGGCAGCTGTTCGGCCGGCTGGAAAAGGCGTTTTGACGCCGATCCGTGCCTGACGGCGCGATGGCCCGTCGCAGGAATCGACCTTTCCTTGATCTGGGTGCTGGCGTCGCGCGGGGAATTTGGTTTAAACGTTGAATATGCTGGCTGGCCCGCGGTCCTCATCCCGTCTTTGCGGGCGCCGTCTTTCCCTTCTGTGCCGCGCGGCCTGGATGGCGGCGCTGGCGCCCTGTGGCGTCGCCCATGCGCAGCAGCAGCAGGTCGCCCCGCCGCCCGCCGTGCCGATCGTCACGCCGCCCAGGATCGCGCCGCCGACCACCACGCCGCCAACCATCGCGCCGATGCCGTCGACCGAGGATCTGAGCGGCCCGGCGCCCGATCCCCAGTCCCCGCTGCAGGACATAGCCGACATCGGCGTCGCCTGGCCGGACATGGGGCAGGCCGACAGCGTGCAACCCATCGCGCCGACGCCGGAGGATGTCGCGACCCAGACGGCATCCGATACAGCGGCTCAAGTCCAGGCCCAGACCCAGACCCAGGCGCCGGTCGATACACCGGTCGATGCACCGGTCGATACAGGCGCCGGGGGCGCAGCCACGCCTGCCCCCTCGACGCCGGTCGATGTCGCGACGGATGCGGACGTGGCGGAACCGGGCCAGCCGCCCGCCGCGGTGGCGGACGGTGAAGCGATCAATGCCGAGCGCCGCTATACCGTGCAGCTGACCGGCGTGGACGAGATCGCCGACGCCCAGTTCACCCAGCGGTTCGGTGAGCTGTCCGTGCTGAAACAGGGGGAGGGCAAGGTCGCGAACCTTGCCCAGATCAACCGGCGCATCAAGGAAGACCAGGATGTGCTGGACCGGCTGATGCGCGCCAAGGGCTATTATAACGCGCGGATCAGGGGATCGGTGGCGTCGCCCGCCGCCGGCGGCAACAGGCTGGCCGTCACCATGGATGTCGTGCCCGGCACGCTCTACACGCTCGCCTCGGTCGAGGTGCAGGGGCTGGAGAGCACGGGCGAGCATGAACCGAAATTGCGGGAGGCGTTCCCGGTCAAGGTCGGCGATCCGATCAATGCGGACGCCATCGTGGCGGCGCAGGGCTCGCTGGCGACGGCGCTGGGCGAAAACGGCTTTCCCTTCGCCAAGGTGCAGGACCCTGAGATCAGGGTGGACCATGAGGAGCAGAAGGGCGATCTCGACATCGTCATCGCGCCGGGCAGCTACCGCACCTTCGGCAAGATCGTCGTGACGGACGACAGCATCTTCTCCGCCCGTCATGTCCAGCGCATCGCGCGCTTCGACCCGGGCGATCCCTATATGGCGTCGGACCTGCAGGACCTGCGCCGGGCGCTTGTGCAGACCGGCCTCGTCTCCTCGGTCACGCTGACGCCCAAGGATGCGGGCGACGGCACCCATGTCGATACGCTGGTGGATGTGACCCCGGCCCCCTATCGCACCGTCGCCGGCGAAATCGGCTATGGCACCGGCGAAGGCTTCCGTCTGGAGGGCAGCTGGCAGCACCGCAATTTCTTCCCGCCCGAAGGCGCCATCACCGTGCGCGGCGTGGCGGCCACGCAGGAACAGTCCGGTTCCGTCACCTACCGTCGCGGCAATTTCAAGAAACGCGATCAGGTGCTGACGGGGCTGTTCTCCATCTCCAACATCAATCGCAATGCCTATGCGGCGCGCACGGTGCAGGTCTCCGGCACGCTGGAGCGGCAGACCAACATCATCTTCCAGAAGAAATGGGTGTGGAGCGTCGGCGCGGAACTGCTCGCCTCCAACGAGCGTGACGGCCTGAGCAGGATCGCCGGGGGCGGACGGCGCACCTATCTGATCGGCGCGCTGCCCGGCGGCCTGACCTATGATGGCAGCGACGACCTGCTCAACCCGACCAAAGGTTTCCGCCTGGGCGCGCGGATCAGCCCGGAGCTGTCGTTCCAGAACAGCACCTTCGGCTATGTCGTGACTCAGGTCGACGGCAGCATCTACCAGCCGGTGAACGACCGGGTGGTGGTGGCGGCGCGCACCCGGCTGGGATCGATCCTGGGGTCGAGCGCCAGCCGCATCGCGCCCTCGCGGCGCTTCTATGCCGGCGGCGGCGGATCGGTGCGTGGCTATGGCTATCAGGATATCGGCCCGCGCGACGCGAACAACGATCCCATCGGCGGCAAGAGCCTGGCCGAATTCTCGCTGGAGACACGGGTGCGCTTCGGCAATTTCGGCGTCGTGCCCTTTGTCGACGCGGGCAATATCTCCACCAGTTTCCTGCCGCGCTTCCGCGACCTGCGGATCGGCGCCGGCGTGGGCGCGCGCTATTACAGCAATTTCGGCCCGATCCGCATCGATGTCGGCACGCCGATCAACCCGCAAAAGGGTGATCCCAGGATCGCCGTCTATGTCTCGCTGGGGCAGGCCTTCTGATGGTGGACGAGACCCCGCCTTCGCAAGAGACCGCCGTGGCGCGGGAGGATGCGCCGGTCGTCGCCCGGGCGCGGCGGCGCTGGTGGCGGGGCGGCTGGCAGGCATGGCTGCTGGGCGGCATCCTGGCGCTGGTGCTGACCGTGGCGGGGGCGTTGCTGTGGCTGGATACCGCGCCCGGCCATCGCTTCCTGGCCGAACGGATCGCGCGGATCGCGCCGCAATCGGGCCTGCGGATCAAGGTCGGGCGGATCGACGGCAGCATCTACAGCAAGGCGCGGCTGCATGACGTGGAACTGGCCGACCCCAAGGGGCGCTTCTTCAGCGCGCCGGATGTCGTGCTCGACTGGTGGCCCTTCGCCTGGTTCGCCAACCGGCTGGATATCGACCGGCTGGTGATCCCGCAGGCGACGCTGCACCGGCTGCCCGCGCTCCGGCCGACCAGCAGCAAGGGGCCGATCCTGCCCGATTTCGATATCCGCCTGATGGAATTCCGCATCGACCGGCTGACGATCGAACCGCCCGTCACCGGGCGGCGGCAGATGGCGACCCTGCGGGGCGATGCGGACATCCGCTCGGGCCGGGCGATCATCGACCTGTCGGCGCGGACGCTGGATGGCGACGATTCCATCCTGCTCGCGCTGGACAGCCGGCCGGACGACAACCGCTTCGATGTCGATGTGACGCTCAATGCGCCCAAGGGCGGCGTGATCGCGGCGATGGCGGGCTTGCGGCAGGACGCCAATCTGCGGGTCGAAGGGCAGGGCAGCTGGCAGAACTGGAACGGGCAGGCGATGGCCAGCCTGGAGGGCAAGCCCGCCCTTGCCCTGAAACTCGCCGCCCGCGCCGGGCACTATCGCCTGTCGGGCACGATCGAGGGCGCGGCGATCGCCGGCAACGGTCTGATCCAGCGACTGTCCGCGCCGCGCCTCAGTGTCGATGGCAGCGGCACCTTTGAAAAGCGCGTGCTGGACGGCGTGCTGAAGCTGCATTCCGATGCCATCGCCCTCGACGCCGATGGCGCCATCGACCTGCGCGCCGGCAGCTTCGACAATCTGCTGCTGGACCTGCAGCTGAACCGGCCCGCCGTTCTGCTCAAGCGCAGCAGCGGGCGCGACGTGCTGGCGAAGATAAGGCTGGACGGCCTCTTCCATGCGCCGACCTTCGAATATCTGATGACCGCGCGCATGCTCGCCTTCGACAAGACGGTGCTGAGCGATGTGCGGGCGTCGGGCAAGGGCCATGTCGCGGACAGTCCGTCGGGGAAGGGCGGCCCGCTGATCATCCCGGTCGCGCTTTCGGCCAAGAGGCTGGACGGGCAAGGCGACATGGTTGCCGGCATCCTGCGCAATTTCAGCCTGTCGGGCGTGCTGCAACTGCAGGACCAGCGGATCGTCAGCAATCCCATGCAGGTGCGCGCGGACAAGCTGCGCGGCACCCTCGTCGCCATGGCGGACCTGAAATCCGGCCGCTATGACATGGGCCTGACGGGCGACGTCAACGGGCTGGCAATCCCTGGCTTGGGCATTATCGATGTGCGATCGAAGATACAGGCGGTGCCCGGCGCGCGCGGCGCCTTCACGCTCACGGGCAATGCCCGCGCGAGCGTG
Organism: Sphingobium aquiterrae; assembly: GCF_037154135.1. Taxonomy (NCBI): domain Bacteria; kingdom Pseudomonadati; phylum Pseudomonadota; class Alphaproteobacteria; order Sphingomonadales; family Sphingobiaceae; genus Sphingobium; species Sphingobium aquiterrae. Next base: position 105,376 of record NZ_JBANFL010000003.1, on the reverse strand, counting down.
CGGCGGCTGGACAATGCCTTCTTCCGCACCTTGGGCGGCGGCCTGCCGGTGCTGCAGTCGGCGCTCTCGCTGGGGCCGGACGGGCGGCTGAACCTGACCGGCCTGACGCTCGACGCGCCGCTGATTGCGCTGCGCGCCAATGGCTATCGCCGGCCCGATGGCTCCATGCATTTCGAGGGCGGCGGCACGCACAAACATTATGGCGCGGTGCAGCTGACCTTGGACGGGCGGATCGATCGGCCGGCGGTCGACCTGATGCTGGCCCGCCCCCTCGATGCCGCCGGCCTGCGCAATGTGCATGTCACGCTCATCCCCGATCCGCGCGGCTATGCGCTGAGCGCGGCGGGCGGATCGACGCTGGGGCCGTTCGAGGGCACGGGCGCCATATTGATGCCGCCGGCCGGGCAGACGGTGATCCAGGTCGATCGCCTCGCCATGTCGGGCACGACCGCGCATGGCAATATCAATGTCGTGCCGGACGGACTGGACGGGCGGCTGGACGTGACGGGGGCGGTGGCCGGCTTCGTCGCGCTGCAGCCCGTGGGCGGCATCCAGCAGATCACCGCCGACCTGCAGGCCCGCGACGCGCAGTTCGACGGGCCGGCGGTCATCGCCATGCGGCAGGGCAGGATCACCGCCACGGTCATGCTGAACCCGGCGGGAACGTCGCTGGAGGCGACAGTGCAGATGCGCGGGCTGCAGATGGGGTCCATGCGGATCGGCAGGCTGGCCGCCAATGCCCGGCTGGTCGACGGCAGCGGCACGGTGAAGGCCAGCATCAACGGCCAGCGCAACCGCCTGATCGCGATGCAGATGGAGGCGGACGTCACGCCCGAGCGCATCCGCCTGAACGCCAGCGGCACGCTGGACCGCAAGCCGATCACGCTGGGCCGCGCGGCGGTGTTCACGCGAACCGAGGACGGCTGGCGCCTTGCCCCGGCGACGATCAGCTATGCGGGCGGCACGGCGCAGCTGGCGGGCGAGCTGGGCGGGGAAACGACGCGGATCGAGGCGCGCCTCAACCGCCTGCCGCTCTCGCTGCTGGATTTGATGAAGGACGATCTGGGGCTGGGCGGCGCGATCACCGGATCGGTCAGCTATGCCAAGCCGCGCGGCGGCGTGCCGACGGGCACCGCCGATGTCCGCATCCGCAACCTCACCCGGTCGGGCCTGGCGCTCAGTTCCACCCCGATCGACCTTGGCATCAATGCCGTGCTCACGCCCGAACGGCTGGCCGGCCGCGCCGTCGTGGTCAGCCAGGGCAAGACCATCGGCCGGGCGCAGGCGCTGCTGACGCCGCTGGGCGTGGGCGACCTGGTGCCGCGGCTGCGCAGCGCGCCGCTGTTCGCGCAGCTGCGCTATGACGGGACGGCGGACACGCTGTGGCGGCTGACCGGGGTGGAGATCGTCGATCTTTCCGGCCCGGTCGCCATCGGCGCGGACGTGCGCGGCACCATGACCGATCCGCACATTGCGGGGTCCATGGCGACGGACAATGCGACCATCGAAAGCCCGATCACCGGCATGCGCCTGACCGGGGTGAAGGCGCGCGGGCGCTTTTCGGGCGCGCAGCTCGTCATCACCAGCTTTGCCGGCACGGCGAAGGGCGGGGGCGCGGTAAGCGGCACGGGGCGCTTTGAATTTGCGACGGGGAATGGCGGTGTCGCCATGGACCTTGCCATGCAGGCGGACAATGCCGCGCTGCTGGAGCGCGACGATATCGCCGCGACCGTGACCGGGCCGATCACCATCCGCTCCAACGGCGTGGGCGGCACCATCGGCGGCGACGTGACGCTGAACCGCAGCCGCTTCACCCTTGGCCGCGCCGCCGCCGTGGCGCAGATTCCGGAACTGCGCGTGATCGAGGTCAACCGGCGCGGCGAGGAATTTGCGCGCGCGGCGCCGGCGGCCCCCTGGGCGCTCGCCATGAAGGCGAGGGCGCGCAACCGCCTGATGGTCGACGGCCTTGGCCTCGACAGCGAATGGCGCGCGGACCTGACACTGGGCGGGACGGTGGTGAACCCGGCGATCACCGGCACGGCGGAACTGGTGCGCGGCGGCTATGAATTTGCCGGCCGTCGCTTCGAACTGCGCGAAGGGCGCATCCGCTTCCAGGGCGAAACGCCGGTGAACCCGATCCTGGATATCGAAGCGGAGGCGAACCTTGCCGACCTGACCGCGACGATCAACGTGACGGGCACGGGGCTGAAACCCATTATCGGCTTCACCAGCGTCCCCGCGCTGCCGGAGGACGAACTGCTCTCCCGCATCCTCTTCGGCACCTCGATCACCAACCTGTCCGCGCCCGAAGCGCTGCAGCTTGCCTCGGCGGTGGCGGCGCTGCAGGGCGGCGGCGGCGGGCTGGACCCGATCAACGCCGTGCGCAAGGCGGCGGGGCTGGACCGGCTGCGGATCATCGCCGCCGACCCGACCAACGACCAGGGAACGGCGATCGCGGCGGGCAAATATATCACCCGCAAGACCTATGTGGAGCTGATCTCGGATGGGGCGGGCTATTCCGCGACCCGCATCGAATATCAGATCACGCGCTGGCTGGCTTTGCTGGCCAGCGTTTCGACCCTTGGCCGCCAAAGCGCGAACGTGCGGATATCGAAGGATTATTGAGCGGCGGAGGCGGTGATGGCGGGCGCTGCGGACATATGAAGTCGCGATGTCGATCATCGCATCAAAGCCGGACATTTCCTCCTCGTCATGCTGAACTTGTTTCAGCATCCATTTCTCCCCATGCGCGGCAGCTGTGGAGGCAAGATGGATGCTGAAACAAGTTCAGCATGACGGTTGGAGGGAAGCGAGTTTTCTACCCGCACGGGAGGGAATGACGGCAGGATGCGGGGAGGGAAGGATTCCCGGCCCTAAACCACAGTCCCGAACAGGCGCCCGATGCCCGCCGTCAGCGCCATGGCGAGCACGCCCCAGAAGACCACGCGCCACACCGATTTGCCCGGCGCCGCGCCGCCGCCGCGCGCGCCCAGATAGCCGAGCAGGATGAGGCACAGCAGCGAAACGACCGAAACCAGCGGCACGATCCATGCTTCGGGCGCCATCGCGACGGCCAGCAGCGGCGCGGCGGCACCGGCGGAAAAGGTGGTGGCGGAGGTAAAGGCGGCCTGCAGCGGACGCGCCGTCACATGATCGGACAGGCCCAGTTCGTCGCGGGCATGGGTCGCCAGCGCATCATGCGCGGTCAGTTCCGTGGCCACTTCCCGCGCCAGCGCCGGCTTCAGCCCGCGCGCGACATAGATGGCCGTCAGTTCCTCCAGCTCGAACTCCGGCTGCTCGTCCAGCTCGCGCCGTTCGGTCGCCAGATCGGCCTTCTCCGCGTCCGCCTGAGAGCTGACCGAGACATATTCGCCCGCCGCCATCGACATCGCGCCCGCCACCAGCGCGGCAAGGCCGGCGATCAGCACGTCGCTGCGCGCGGACTGCGCCGCCGCAACGCCCACGATCAGGCTGGCGGTCGACACGATGCCGTCATTGGCGCCCAGCACGGCGGCGCGCAGCCAGCCGATGCGCGACACGGCATGGCGTTCGGGATGGAGTGACGATCTGACCATGAATGGAAACCCCCGGATGATGCGGCCGCCTGCATCCCGCATCGGGGCCTATATGGCAACACGCAAAAGCCGCGGGCGAGGGGAGGGATGCCGGGTCTGCTGTTGTCGCTGATAGGCGGCCGGGTCAGCCTCGGCCGGATCGCGATCATCCTCGTCATCACGGGCATCAACCCACTGTCGCTGAACGGCGGCATGCAGGGTGGTACGCTCATCGGCCGGATGCAGGTGCAGGGTCCAAACGCGCCGCCCTGGCATGATCCGCCCGGCACGATCCGCGCGGGCCCCGGCGGCGGCGAAGCCGTCTCCCGTCAGATCGCCGCCTTGAACGTGTCGCATTGCGCCGGATCGCCGCTGTCCAGTCCCTTGCGCAGCCATGTCATCCGCTGCTCGCTGGTGCCATGGGTGAAGCTTTCGGGCACGGGGCGGCGGCCGGCGGCCTTTTGCAGCGTATCGTCGCCGATCGCCTGCGCGGCCTTCATGCCTTCCTCCAGGTCGCCCGCTTCCATGAGGCCGGTCTGCTTCGCCCAGACGCCGGCATAGCAATCCGCCTGCAGCTCGACCTTCACCTGCAGGGCATTGCCCTGATCTTCGCTCACGGCGCGCTGGCGCTTGTTCACCTCGCCCAGCGTGCCTTCCAGGTCCTGGATATGATGGCCCACCTCATGCGCGATCACATAGGCCTGGGCGAAATCGCCCGGCGCGCCGAAGCGGTCGCGCAGTTCGGCGAAGAAATCCGTGTCCAGATAGACTTTCTGGTCGTTGGGGCAGTAGAACGGCCCCATCGCCGATTGCGCCGCGCCGCAGCCCGACATGCCGTTCTGGCTGTAGAAGGACAGGACGGTCGGCTGGTAGCTCTGGCCCGACTGCTGGAATTCCTTGCCCCACACCCGCTCGGTCGATCCCAGCACCTTCAACGACCAGTGCTGGATGTCCGTCAACTGCTTGGGGTCCTTGCTGCCCTGCACCTGCGTCTGGCTGGTGGGGGCGCCGCCCTGTTGCATGCCGCCGATCAGCGATAGCGGGTTGATGCCCATGACGACCATGATGACGAGGACGATCGCGATGCCGGCGCAGCCGAAACGACTGCCGATCAGGGGGAGCAACAGGCCCAGCATGCCGCCGCCACCGCCGCCGCCAAAGCCCATGCCGCCGCCGCTGCGACCATCCTGCACCTCGAAATTTGTGCTTTCCTGCTCGTCGTCGAGACGCATCTTCCGGTTCTCCGCTGGTCCTTTTGCACAGACTTAGGCGAAACTGGCGCCAGTGGAAACCGCCCTGCGCGATGCCGCCTGCACGCATGGCCGGGCCATGAAATCTTGTCCATGTGGACAGGAACGATGGCGCAGGCCATGCACTTTGCTGTATTGCGCTGCAATATGAACATCCATACGCAGACTCGCGGCCGGAAGGCCAAATCCTCCATGCCATTGCCGGATCAGGTGGCGCTCCTCTTCCAGGGCGGCGGCGCGCTGGGTTCCTTCCAGGCGGGCGCCTATGAAAAGCTGGACGAACTCGGCATCGATATCGACTGGGTGGCGGGCATTTCCATCGGCGCGGTCAACGCCGCGATCATCGCCGGCAATCCGCCGGGCCAGCGCATGGAAAAGCTGCGCCGCTTCTGGGAGAAGGTGTCCGGCGGCATGCCCAATCTGTGGCTGCCGGACAATGATCATATCCGGGAGGCCGCGCATATGGCGGCGGCGAGCGCGGTCGCGATGTTCGGCGTGCCGGGCATGTTCCGCCCGCACCTGATCCCCGCGCCGTTCATGCCCGAAGGGTCGAAGGGGGCGACCAGTTTCTACGATGCCCAGCCGCTGCGGCAGACGCTGGACGAACTGGTCGACTGGGATCTGCTGAACGACGGCTCCGTGCGCCTTTCGGTGGGCGCGGTGGATGTGGAGAGCGGCAACTTCGCCTATTTCGATACGCGCGGCAAGGATGGCGGACGCGGCGTCAACACGCGCATCGACGCGCGCCATATCATGGCGTCGGGCGCATTGCCGCCCGGCCTGCCCGCGGTCGAGATCGACGGGCGCTATTATTGGGATGGCGGCATCGTCTCCAACACTCCGCTGGCCTATGTGCTGGACCATCAGCGGGAAGACATGCTGGTGTTCCAGGTGGACCTGTTCCCGGCCGAAGGGCCGCTGCCCCGGCAGATGAGCGATGTCTGTTCGCGGCAGAAGGACATCCAGTTCTCCAGCCGGACGCGTCAGGTGACGGACATCTACCTGCGCCTGCGCCGCGAGCACAAGGCGATCCGCGCCGTGCTCAACCACCTGCCCGCCGAGATGTGCGGCGACCCGGAGGTGCAGCGGGTGCGTGCGCTGCTGGACGAGGGCGCGGTCAACATCGTCCATCTCATCTATCGCAGCCGCGCCTGGGAAAGCGGCGCGCGCGATTTCGAATTTTCGCGCGGTACGATGCTGGATCACTGGGGGCAGGGCCGCGACGCCGTGGACGATGTGATGCACAAGGGCGACCTGATCGCCCGCAATATCCTGGATGGCACGAGCGCGACATTCGACCTCGACCGTCCCGATCATCTCAAGGAGAAAAAGGCATGATCCTGAAAGGCAAGACCGCGCTCATCACCGGATCGACCTCCGGCATCGGCCTCGCCTATGCGAAGGTACTGGCGGCCGAAGGGGCGAACATCGTCATCAACGGTTTCGGCGATGCGGGCGCGATCGAGACGGAGCGGCTGGCGCTGGAGGCGGCGAGCGGTGCGAAGGCGCTCTACAGCGGCCATGACCTGACCAAGGTCGACCAGATCGAGGCGATGATGAAGGACGCGGCCGATGCCTTCGGCGGGGTCGACATCCTCATCAACAATGCCGGCATGCAGCATGTCGCCCCGGTCGAGGAATTCCCGCTCGACAAATGGGACCTGATCATCGCGCTCAACCTCAACAGCGCCTTCCACACGACGCGCCTGGCGCTGCCCTATATGAAGGAAAGGAAGTGGGGGCGGCTGATCCAGACGGCATCGGCCCATTCGATGACCGCATCGCCCTTCAAGAGCGCTTATGTGACCGCCAAGCATGGCCTGTTCGGCTTCACCAAGACGGTGGCGCTGGAAACCGCGACCTTCGGCATCACCGCCAACTGTATCTCGCCTGGCTATGTCTGGACCCCGCTGGTGGAAAACCAGATCCCCGACACGATGAAGGCGCGCGGCATGACGCGCGAGCAGGTGATGAACGACGTACTGCTCGCCGGGCAGCCGACCAAGCAGTTCGTGACTGTGGATCAGGTGGCGGCGATGGCGCTGTTCCTGTGCCGCGACGAAGCGGCGAACATCACCGGCGCCAACATGATGGTGGATGGCGGCTGGACCGCGCAATAACCGCGACAGACGAAGCCGGGAGAAAGGCTGGGGCCAAGACCGGGGCCGAGACCGGCGCCCAAGACCGGGCGCCGTCGCGCGGCGCGCGCATGGCCCCGGCCTCCATGCGCCGCGCCCCGGCGGGGGGGGGCAGCGGGCCGCCCCGGCCATGACGCCATCATGCTGAAAGACTTTATTTAGATCAGCCGGTTATGGGGTCCACAGGCCCACCCCCAGGCGATCCATCCATGGTAATCAACGCACTGACAATGCTGCTGCTGACCCTTGGCATTGCGGTGATCGCTGCCGGGTTCCTGGCGTTCGAATGGCGCGTGGTGCAGGACAGGGCGTTGCTGTTCTGGAGCGCCGGTTTCGCGTCCGTCGCGGTGGGATGCGCGATCTCGCCCCTGCGCCTGAACGTCTCGTTCCTGTGGGGCGTGTGGGTGGCCAATGGCCTGCTCATTGCCGCGCATCTGCTGTTCCTCCAGGGCATCGCGCGCTTCGTCGGCCGGCGGCTCCCGCATGGCTGGCTGGTGCCGCTCATGGTCTGGCCGCTTGCCCTGCTGATGCCGATCGGCGGCGACCGCATGCTGGCCTTCCTTGCGCTGAACTCGGTCCTGGTGAGCGTGCTCACGCTGAAGGGCGCGCAATTGCTGCGCGCGTCCGCGGCGCGGGGGGATGCGCCCACCGCCGGGCGCATGGGCGCGGTGTTCCTGTTCCACGGCCTGTTCTATTGCGCCAAGACCATATTGGTGCTGATGCCCGGCGCGTCCGCCAACCTCCTGCAATTCAAGGGGCTGGTGATCCAGCTGTCGCTGTTCGAAGGCATATTGATCGAGGTGCTGCTGGCGCTGATGATGGCGGCCTCCGTTCGCCTGCGCCGGGAATATGAGATCGCGGCGCTGGCGGAGCGTGATCCATTGACGGGGGTGCTGAACCGCCGGGCGTTCAACAGCCGGGCCTCGGTCTGCATTCGCGCGGCGGCGGCCGATGGCGCGGGGGCGTTGATGCTGCTGGATGTCGACCGCTTCAAGTCGGTCAACGATACCCTTGGGCATGGCGTGGGCGACCGGCTGCTGCTCGCGCTGGTGGAGGTGCTGGACCGGCTTCTGCCCGATGGTGCCTTGCTTGCCCGGCTTGGCGGGGACGAATTCGTCATCTTCCTGCCCGATCTGGACAGCAGCGCAACGTCCCGGCTGGGCAATGCGATCTGCGCCGATTTCGCCGGGATTTCCGACCGGTTCCACAATGCCAGGGCGCATACGACCGTCAGCATCGGCATTGCCCTGATGGCGGACGGGCCTGTCGACCTCAGCACGCTGATGGAGCGGGCGGACAACGCCCTTTATGAAGCCAAGCGTCGCGGCCGCAACCAGCTGTGCCTGTGGACATCCATGCCGCTGAAAGTCATCCCCGGCATGGAAGAAGATGAAGTCCCGCCGCCCGCCGCCTTGCGCCTTGTCCGCGTACGGGCATAGCCGTTCCCGCCAGGCCGGGCGCGGCACGGCTCACGCCGCCAGCCATCAGCCGCTGTTGCGCAGCGCGGTCGCGATGGCGTTGATCGACAGTTCGATGCCTTCCTTGATCCGGGCATCGTCCTCGCCCGCGCGGTGGCGCTTGAGCAGTTCCACCTGCAGCAGGTTCAGCGGCTCGATATAGGGCAGGCGCAGGCGGATGGAGGTGTCCAGCGCCGGGTTCTTTTCCAGCAGGCGGGTCTGGTCGGTGGCCTTGAGCAGCCCGTCATGGGCAAGGCGCCAGCCTTCGCGGATGCGGCCGAACATCGCCTCCGCCGCCGCCTGATCCTTGACCAGCGGCAGATATTGCGCGGCGATGCCAAGATCGGATTTCGCCAGCACCATTTCCATATTGCCGAGTGCGGATTGCAGGAACGGCCAATATTGCGCCATGTCGGCCAGCAGCGCCTTGTCCTCGAACCGGTCGAGCGCCTGGCCCACGCCATACCAGCCCGGCAGCATCACCCGCGCCTGTGCCCAGCTGAACACCCAGGGGATGGCGCGCAGATCCTCGATCCGCTTGCTCTTGGTGCGGCTGGCGGGGCGCGATCCGATCTTGAGGCCGGAAATCTCCTGGATGGGCGTCAGCTCGCGGAAGAAATCCTCGAACCCCGCCGTGCCGTAGACGAGGTCGCGATAGGCGGTGAAGGCGGATTTCGACAGCTTGTCCATCGCCTCGGCGAAACGGGTCGCGTCGCGCTGGGACAGTGCCTCGGGTTCCAGAGTGGCGCGGATCGTGGCGCTGGCTGTCGCCTCCAGATTGACCATGGCGACGTCGCGCGTGCCGAATTTGGCGGCGATCACCTCGCCCTGTTCGGTGATGCGGATGCGGCCCTGCACGCTGCCCGGCGGCTGCGCCCGGATCGCGGCATAGGAGGAGCCGCCGCCGCGCCCCACCGCGCCGCCGCGGCCATGGAACAGCTGCATCGCGGTCGAAGCCTTTTCGAACACCGGCTCCAGCGCCCGGCTCGCCTGGAACAGCCCCCAGGTGGAGGTGATGTAGCCGCCATCCTTGTTGCTGTCCGAATAGCCGATCATCACTTCCTGATGGCCGCGCGTCTTCACCAGGCCGCCGATCTCCGGCAGGCCGAAATAGGCGGACATCACGGCGGGCGCGTTCTCCAGATCCTCGATCGTCTCGAACAGCGGCACCGCCATCACCGGCGCGACGGGCGGGGTGTCGCCATTGGCGGCGCGCCACAGGCCCGCTTCCTTCAGGACGATGTTGACCTCCAGCAGGTCGGACACGCTGGTCGCCTTGCTGATGATATAATGGGTGATGCATTGCGGGCCGTAGGTGTCGAGCGCCTCCGCCGCCGCGCGCACAATCTCCAGTTCCGACGCGGTTTCCTCGCTATAGTCGAAATTGCGGGCGCCCAGTGGCCGGTTGGTCGCAAGCTCGCGGCGGAGCAGGGCGATGCGGGCCAGTTCGTCCAGCCCGGCATAGTCCGCCTCCACCCCGGCGACCTTCAGCAACTCGGCCACCACGCGCTCATGCACGTCGCTGTTCTGCCGCATGTCGAGCGTGGCGAGGTGGAAGCCGAAGGTTTCGACCGCGCGGATCAGCCGGCCCAGCGCGCCGCCAGTCGACAGCGTGCCGTCTCCCTCGCCCGCCAGCCCCTGCGCGACGGTGACAAGGTCGCGGCGGAAGGCGGCGGGATCGTCATAGGGCGCCCCGGCCAGGCGGGAGGGGCGCGGCGGCGGGCCGCCCGTCAGCTTTTCATAGGTGACGCTCAGCCGCGCATAGATGCCGGAAATGGCGCGGCGATAGGGCTCGTCCTGCCGGCTCGGCGAATTGTCGCCGCTGGCCTGCGCCAGCGCCAGCACATCGTCGGAGACATGCGCCAGCTCGGTGGACAGCGAGAGTTCGGCGCCCAGCGCATGCAGGGAATCGAGATAATAAGCGAGCGCCCGCTCGCAGGCGCGGGAGAGGGCGCTTTTCAGCTGCGGCGCCTGCACATAGGGGTTGCCGTCCCGGTCGCCGCCGATCCAGCTGCCCACGCGCAGGAAGCTTTGCGGCCGCGCGCCCAGCACCCGCTCCCAGCGCGCATACAGGGCAGGGAGCACGGGCAGGAAGGTGTCGGTGAAATAGGCAAGGACGTTGTCGATCTCATCCTGCACATATAGCCGCTCGCGGCGCAGCGGGCGGGTCTGCCACAGCAGCGCGATCTGGCGGGAAATCGCCTCGTCCACGCGCTCGCCATTGTCGGTTTCCAGCGTGCCCGCGTCGCGCATCAGCATCAGGTCGGCGATGCGGTTCTTGTGGTCGATCATGCTCTTGCGCCGCACCTCGGTCGGGTGGGCGGTGAGCACGGGGACGATCAGCGAACGGTCGAGCAGCGCCATCACCGCGTCGCGGCCGATGCCCTGGTCCTCCAGCGCGGCGATGGCGGAGGCCAGGTCGGCGCCCGGTTCTATGGCCACGCCCTGCCGGTCTTCCGCCAGATTGGCCAGCATCGAAAACAGCATGAAGCCGCGCACGAAGGACAGGGTGTCGTCCAGGCCGAGCGCGCCCAGGCCGGTATCGACCAGATCGGCCCCCGCGACCCCGCGCGCGCGATCGACCGAGGCCGAGCGGATATATTCCGTCTGCCGGTACAGCTGGTCGCCGCCATAGGCACGGATCACATTGCCGAGCAGGCGGCCAAGGTAGCGGATATCGGGATTCTGGCTGACGGAAGGTGCTGTCGACATGGTCAGATGCTGCATCGCAACAGGGCCTGGGTCAAGGGAAGATTGCGGGGCTGCGCAATCGATTGCGCGAGCAATTACAGGGGCATTGCAGGAGTGATCGTCCAGCCATCGCCATGCATTCGGCCGCTGTTGCATGGGCCTCCCGTGGCGTGCGTCGCGGGCCCGCTCCCTGCCGATTGCACGTGCCGCCTCTTGCCTGACGGCGCATCGCCCGGCAAAGCGGGAGCGTGACAGCCGGAATCGAGATAGGAACGGACGCAACGGGCAACCCCGTGCGCGTGGACGTGGAAGAATTGCTCGCCACCCGCCTGCTCGTGCAGGGCAATTCAGGGTCGGGAAAGTCGCATCTGCTGCGCCGCCTGCTGGAGGAAAGCGCGGCATTGGTGCAGCAGGTGGTGATCGACCCGGAGGGGGATTTCGTCACGCTGTGCGATGCCTTCGGCCATATAGAGATCGACGCGGGCAGCTATAATGAGCGCGAGATCGGGCGAATCGCCACGCGCATCCGCGAACATCGCGCGTCCGTGGTGCTGAACCTGGAGCAGCTGGAGATCGACGCGCAGATGAAATGCGCCGCGATCTTCCTCAACGCCCTGTTCGACGCCCCGCGTGAGCATTGGTATCCCGTGCTGGTGGTGGTGGACGAGGCGCAGATGTTTGCCCCCGCCGCCGCCGGCGATGTGTCCGACGAAGCCCGCCGCGTCAGCCTTGCGGCGATGACCAACCTCATGTGCCGCGGGCGCAAGCGCGGCCTTGCCGGGGTGATCGCGACGCAGCGGCTGGCGAAGCTTGCCAAGAATGTCGCGGCCGAAGCGTCGAACTTCCTGATGGGCCGCACCTTCCTGGATATCGACATGGCCCGCGCCGCCGACCTGCTGGGCATGGAGCGGCGACAGGCCGAGCAGATCCGCGATCTTGAGCGCGGCCGCTTCCTGGCGCTTGGCCCCGCCGTCTGCCGCCGCCCGGTGTCGGTGCGGATCGGCGCGGTGAAGACGGGGGGCAAGGGCGGCACGCACAAGCTGATGCCGCTGCCCACCGCGTCCAGCGACGATGTGCAGGCGATGCTCTTCACCCGGATCGAGGATGCGCCGCTGCCCCGCGCCGAGCCTGAACAGCGCGCGCCCGCCGCCGACGATCTGATCCGCTCCCTCTCCGCGCCCGACCTTTCCATGCCGGTCACGCGGGACGATGGCCCGCCGCCGCCCGACGAGGTGGAGCGCGAGGCGGCGATCCGCGCCGTGCTGGAGGAGATGGTGGCCGATCTGGGCGCCTCCACCCCCTCCGACTCGGTGCTGTACCAGGATTTCGCGGTGCGGTGCCGGATGCGCCGGCTGGCGAAGGTGCCGCTGGACCTCACCGCATTCCGACGCCGCATGGCGATGGCGCGGGCGGGGCTGCTGGACGAGCATGATCCGCGCTGGGAACCGGCGCTGCGCGTGTCCGCCCGCCTGCCCGAAGACATGCTCGCGCCCTTCCTGCTTATCGCCCGCGCGGCGATGGAGGGGCGGGCCTGCCCCGACGATGACGCGCTGGGCCGCGCCTATGGCACCAGTTCGCCGGGCCGCGTGCGCCGCCTGATCGAATATATGGAAAAGCAGGGCGTCGTCGTCGCGCGCACCGATTTTGGCGGGCGCCGCTCCATCGCGGTGCCCGATCTGGGGCTGAGCACGGCGGCGGGGGAATAGCGCGCGATCCCGTCATTGCTGAAAGCTCGTGCCCCTGCGAAAGCAGGAGCCCGGGGTTGGGTGCGAGACTGTGATCCTGGGCTCCTGCTTTCGCAGGAGCACTGCGCGCCGGGGTTTGGGAGAAGCAGGTGATGATCGATCGGCGTGATGCGATGGCGGCGGCCCTGGTGACGTTGAGCGGACTGGCGGCGGCCATGGCGCTGCCTCTCGATGCCCTCACCGCCGCCAGCCCTCCGCGGACCGTCCGCAAATCGCCCCGGCTGCGGCCCGGTGACATGGTGGGGCTCATCGAGCCGGCCGGTTTCACCAACGATGCCTTCGACCTTGCCATGCTGTCCGACAGCATCCGCGCCATGGGGCTTGTCCCAAAACCCGCGCCGCATCTGATGGCGCGCTACGGCTATCTGGCGGGGGAGGACAAGGCGCGCGCGGCGGATGTGAACGCGATGTTCGCCGACAAGGATGTACGCGCGATCTTCGCGGTGCGCGGCGGGTGGGGCTGCGCGCGCATCCTGCCGCTGCTCGACTGGGACGTGATCCGCGCCAACCCCAAGCTGCTCATCGGTTTCAGCGACATCACCGCCCTGCATCTGGCCATCGCCGCGAAGGCGGGCTTCACCACCATCCATGGCCCCAATGCCGCGAGCAGCTGGGGCAGGCTGTCATGGGATTCGTTCCGCGCCCTGGCCTTCGATGCCGGCACGCCGCTCTACAGCCCGTCGCCGCTTGTCGAAGACCGGCTCGCCCCGCGCAACGGCATCCGCACCTTCCGCCCCGGCAAGGCGAGCGGGCGGCTGCTGGGCGGCAACCTCACCGTGCTCTCCGCGCTGGTCGGCACGCCCTGGCTGCCCGATTTCGACGGCGCGATCCTGTTCATCGAAGACACGGACGAAGCCGAATATCGCATCGACCGGATGCTGACGCAGCTGACGCTCGCCGGCATATTGGGCAAGGTGGCGGGCGTTGCCTTCGGCCAATGCACGGACTGCAAGGCGGTCGGCGGCAGCAACTATGGCGGCTTCACCCTGTCGCAGGTACTGGACCAGCATCTGGCACCGCTGGGCGTCCCCGCCTTTCAGGGCGCGATGTTCGGCCATGTCGCCAACCAGATCAGCCTGCCCATGGGCATCCCGGCGGAAATCGACGCGGCGGCGGGGACGATCAGGATATTGGAACCGGCGGTGGTTTGAGGGCGGGTTGCGAGCACTTGCGGACATTTCCTTTTGTCATCCTGAACGTGTTTCAGGATCTATCCAACCTTCTCAGCCACTGCCTGTGGGGAGAAATGGATGCTGAAACAAGTTCAGCATGACGGGTGGAAAGGGAAGTCAGCGACCCACCCCCTGCCGTCATGCCGGGCTTGACACGGCATCCATTGGCTCCGCGCTTGCACGTCCAAGGGAAGGTTGAGGCTCATGGGCCCCGGATCAAGTCCGGCATGACGGCAGGGGAAATGGCGGTTTCCTCCCCTCGCTATCATCCAACGATATCCGCCCTTACCCCTCGCGCAACCGCTCATGATGGCGGATCACCTCGTCGATGATGAAGCGCAGGAATTTCTCGGTGAAGTCGGGGTCCAGTTGCGCGTCGGCGGCCAGCTGGCGCAGGCGGGCGATCTGGCGTTCCTCGCGGCCTGGATCGGCCGGGGGCAGATCGTGAGTCGCCTTATATTCGCCCACCGCCTGGGTGATCTTGAACCGCTCCGCCAGCATGCAAACCAAGGCTGCATCGATATTATCGATGCTCTGGCGGTAGCGTTGCAACGTCTCGTCCACGGCGGTCTCCCTCAAACAGGGCGCTTTTTGCCGGATCGGGCGGCTTAGGCAAGCTATTCCGCTTGCCAATCCGGCTTGCAGTCGCCACTTGTGCGCTGTCATGACCGTTACGACCCCAGCCAATGTCGTGCCCTTGCGCCGCGACACCGCGCCTTCGCTTGAACCGATGATCGCGCTGGTCGCGCAGGATATGAACAGCATCAATGCCGTGATCCTGGACCGGATGCAGTCGCGCATCCCCCTGATCCCGGAACTGGCCGGCCATCTGATCGCCGGCGGTGGCAAGCGGATGCGGCCGATGCTGACGCTCGCCTGTGCCAGGCTGCTGGATTATTCGGGCTCACGCCATCACAAGCTGGCCGCCGCCGTGGAATTCATCCACACCGCCACGCTGCTGCACGACGATGTCGTGGACGGCTCCGGCCTGCGCCGTGGCCGCAAGACCGCCAACATCATCTGGGGCAACAGCGCCAGCGTGCTGGTGGGCGACTTCCTCTTCTCCCGCTCGTTCGAGCTGATGGTCGAGGATGGATCGCTCAAGGTCCTGAAAATCCTCTCCAATGCCTCCGCCGTGATCGCCGAGGGCGAGGTGAACCAGCTCACCGCCCAGCGCCGGATCGAGACCAGCGAAGAACAATATCTCGACATCATCGGGGCGAAGACCGCCGCGCTGTTCGCCGCCGCCTGCCGCATCGCCGCCGTGGTGGCGGAGCGCGACATCGCGCAGGAAGAGGCGCTGGACAGCTATGGTCGCAACCTGGGCATCGCGTTCCAGCTGGTGGACGACGCTATCGACTATGAGTCGGACGGCGCGACCATGGGCAAGGATGCGGGCGACGATTTCCGCGACGGCAAGGTGACGCTGCCCGTCATCCTCGCCTATGCGCGCGGCAGCGAGGAGGAGCGCAGCTTCTGGCGCGCCGCGATTTCCGGGCACAAGACGTCGGACGAGGATCTGGCGCATGCGACGGACCTGCTGCACCGCCATGACGCGATTGCCGACACACTGGCCCGCGCCCGCTTCTATGGCCAGCGCGCCATCGATTCGCTGGGCCGCTTCGCCAATGGACAGGCCAAGGATGCCCTGATCGAGGCCGTGGAGTTCGCCATTGCGCGCGCCTACTGACGCGCGCTTCATGACAGTTGCACGATGACATTGGCGCCGGAGACCATCGTCTTCCTGACGGGCGCGGCGATGACGGCCAGCTGCATCGACGCGATGGCGGGCGGCGGCGGGCTCATCACGCTGCCCTCGCTGATGGCGGCGGGCATTCCGCCGGTGCAGGCGGTGGCGACCAACAAGCTGCAATCCAGCATCGGCACCTTCGGCACCTGCATCGCCTATGCGCGGGCCGGGCATATGGACCTGCGCCGCTATAAATGGCCGGTGGCGGCCGCCTTTGTGGGGTCTGTGGGCGGCGCCTGGCTGCTCCAGCGGGTCAGCCCGTCGATCCTCGGCCCGCTGATGCCGGCGCTGCTGATCACCATCGCCGTCTATTTCACCTTCTCGCCGCGCCTGGGCGACAATGACAAGCACAGCCGCGTCGGCATGGTGGGGCTCAGCCTGCTGGTTGGCGCCGTCGGTTTCTATGACGGTTTCTTCGGCCCCGGCGCAGGCGCCTTCTACACCACCATCTTCCTGGCGCTGGGCGGCCTCAGCCTGATGCGCGCCACCGCGCAGACCAAGGCGGCGAACCTTGCCAGCAACCTCGCCGGCCTGCTCACCATGATCCATGGCGGCCATGTGCTCTGGATCGCGGGGCTCGCCATGGCCTGCGGCAGCGTGATCGGCGGGCAGATCGGCTCCCACATGGCGATGCGCTTCGGCCGCCACCTCATCAAGCCGCTGCTGATCGTGATGTCCCTCGCACTGACCGCCAAGATGCTGATCGACCCGAAGAACCCGATCCATATTTATTTGTTTGGGTAGGGGATTAGAACCAGTTGGGTGCCTGATCGGTGAAGCCGAAATAGGCGATGGTCCACCCCTTGGCCGAACGGACGAAATCAAATTCCCAGCGTGTCACCATGTCGCGATGCTGCGCGAACCAATATTGGCGCAGCAGCATCGTTCCCTGTGAGTCCATGCTTGCGAGTTCATGGCCAGAGATCGGACCATAAATCTTTTCGGCAGCCTGCACCTGCGCCAGCAGTTGTTCCTTCACCCCGGTCTTGTTGGCCCAGAGCGGTGAGGAAGCGATAATGCCGTCCAGGGCTTTTTCAGCTTGGCTGCTTTCTATCAGTGAAAAGAATGTCTCAATTTGCTTGTTGACCTCGGCTGGGGCAGTGATGTCGGGCGCGGATGGCTTGGTCGCTGCCATGGCCGGCGCGGGAAGCTGAGCTGCCACAGCCGCTAATGTCAGAAAAACAGATCGAAATATCATCATTGCCCCCAATTGATGCGGCCATGCTAGCGCCTGCCTGCCAGAAGCGCCAGCGCGGCGCCGTGGATGCTCCACCGGAAAATTACCGGGGGATTGCGGCGCGGGGCGATTGGCGCGATTGGGGGCGGCGATGACCAGCCTGCCCATCCACGCCATATTGCCCGATCTGCTGGCGTGCCTGCGCGTGCGCAGCAATGCCGTGCTGGTCGCGCCGCCGGGCGCGGGCAAGACGACGGCGGTGGCGCCGGCGCTGCTGGGGGAAGACTGGTGCACGGGCCAAATTCTGCTGCTGTCGCCGCGCAGGCTGGCGGCGCGGGCGGCGGCGGAGCGGATCGCGCAGCAGATGGGGGAGCAGCCGGGCGGCACGGTGGGCTATGCGACGCGCATGGACAGCCTCCAGTCGGCGCAGACCCGCATCCTCGTCCTCACCGAGGGGATTTTCCGCAACCGCATTCAGGATGATCCGGAACTTTCGGGCGTCTCCGCCGTGCTGTTCGATGAAGTGCATGAACGCAGCCTCGACAGCGATTTCGGCCTTGCCCTCGCGCTGGATGCCCAGGCGGCGCTGCGGCCGGACCTGCGCCTGCTCGCCATGTCCGCCACGCTGGACGGCGCGCGTTTCGCCGCGCTGATGCGGGAGGAGGGCGTGCCCGGCGACGCTCCCGTCATCGAGAGCGAGGGGCGTATCCAGCCGCTGGCGCTGCGCCATATCGGCCGATCCGCCACCGCGCGGATCGAGGATGAGATGGCCGCCGCCATCCGCCGCGCGCTGGCGGAGGAGGGGGAAGGCGACATCCTCGCCTTCCTGCCCGGCGTGGCGGAGATCGAGCGGACGGCGGAGCGGCTGGAGACGGTCGGCGGCGTCACGCTCCATCGCCTGCACGGATCGCTGGAACCCGCCGACCAGCGCGCCGCGATCCGTCCCGACGCACAGGGGCGGCGCAAGATCATCCTCGCCACTAGCATCGCCGAGACCAGCCTGACCATAGATGGCGTGCGGATCGTGGTGGACAGCGGCCTTGCCCGCCGCCCGCGCTATGACCGGGCCGCCGGTGTCACGCGCCTTGTCACCGAAAAGGCCAGTCAGGCCGCCGTCACCCAGCGCGCGGGCCGCGCCGCGCGGCAGCGGCCGGGCGTCGCCTATCGCCTGTGGGAGGCGGGCGCCAATGCCGGCCTGCCGCCTTTCGATCCGCCGGAAATCCTGGAAAGCGACCTTTCCGCACTGCTGCTCGATTGCGCGCAATGGGGTGTGGCGGACCCGGCGAGCCTGCGCTGGATCGATCCGCCGCCCGCCGCAGCGCTCAGCGAGGCGAGGATGCGCCTCCACGCGCTGGAAGCCCTTGATGAGGATGGCCGGATCACTGCCCATGGCCGTGCCATTGGCCGCCTGCCGCTGGCGCCGCGCATCGCCCATATGCTGATCCGGGCCGGCGAACGGGGCATGGCGCGGACGGCGACGGAGGTCGCCGTGCTGCTGGGCGAGCGTGGCCTTGGCGGGAGCGACACCGACCTCACCCTGCGCCGCCGTCGCTGGCGGCAGGAGGGCGGCAAGCGTGCGGAGGCCGGGCGCGGCCTTGCCAAGCGTTGGGCGCGGATGGCGCAAGGTGAAAAGGGGAAGGATGATGCGCAGGAGGGCGAGGACGCGGTGGGCCTCTGCCTCGCGCTCGCCTTCCCGGATCGGGTGGCGAAGCGGCGCTCCGCCGATGGCGCGGAATGGATCAGCATCGGCGGGCGCGGTTTCCGCCTCGATCCGCTGAGCCCGCTGGCGCGCGAGCCGTGGCTGGCGGTGGGCGAGGTGCAGGGGAGCGCGGCGGGCGCGCGCATCCTGTCGGCCGCGCCGCTGGACGAGGCGGCGGTGCTGGCGCTGTTTCCGCACCGGATTGAAGAGCGCAAGGTCGTGCGCTTCCGCCCCGAAACCGGCGGGGTCGAGACCTTGAGGGAGCGGCGGATCGGCGCGGTCAGGCTTTCCAGCGGCCCGGATGACCGGCCCGACCCGGGCGCCATCGTCGCTGCGCTGACAGAGGGCGTGCGCACGGGTGGGCTCGACCTGCTGCCCTGGTCGGAGGCCGCCCGCGCGCTGCGCACCCGCGCCGCCTTTGCGGGGGAGGCGACGCTGTCCGATCCGGCGCTGATGGAGAGTCTCGACGACTGGCTGCCGTCGCTGCTCGCCGGCCGCCGTCGCCTGTCCGACATTGATCGTTCCGCGCTGTCGGGCATGCTGGAGGGGCTGCTCGGCTGGGATGTGAAGCAGCGGATCGACCGGCTCGCCCCGCCCGAATTCCGTTCGCCCGCCGGCAGCCACCACGCCATCGACTATGGTGCGGAAGGCGGACCGCGCGTGGAATTGCGGGTGCAGGCGCTGTTCGGTCTGGCCGAGCATCCGGTGGTGGGCGCGGAGCGCATCCCGCTGGTGCTCAGCCTGACATCGCCGGCCGGCCGGCCGATCCAGACGACGCGCGACCTGCCCGGTTTCTGGGCCGGCAGCTGGACGGAGATCGCCAAGGAGATGCGCGGCCGCTATCCCCGGCACCCCTGGCCGGACGATCCGACGGCGGCCCCGGCCACATTGCGCACGAAAAGGGCCGACATGCGCGGGAAATGATCGCGCGCGAATCTTGACGGCCCCGGTCTGCTGGGGCAACGGGGAGGGCGAGCACTGCCCAAGCCATATTCGGAGTCACAGCGTGAGCGCGCGTATCTATCAGATCCCCAAGAACGCCATGCAGTCCGGCAAGGCCCTTACCCACACATGGCTGCTGGAATATGTGCCGACGGAAGCCAAGCAGGCCGATCCGCTGACCGGCTGGGCCGGCTCTGGCGACATGCAGCAGCAACTGCGCCTGACCTTCCCCAGTGCCGACGCGGCCAGGGCCTATGCGGAAAAGAACGCCATCCCCTACACGCTGATCCCGACCGTGCCCAAGGCGCTGAAGATTCAGGCCTACGCCGACAATTTCCGCTGATCGCGCGCTGGCCGGCTGATCGCCGGCCGGTATCTACACGATCGCCTTTCCGCGGCGCTCACGGGGGCAGGGGGCGGTCTTGCGCGGGAGCGGCACGGCGTCCGGTGGCTGTTCAGGCCATGATAGGTGCCAAGGAACGGGGCGATCAGTCCCAACCCGCCATCAGCCCGTCGATTGCGCCCTGCAGGATGTAGCTCGCCGCCAGCTTGTCCACCAGCACGTCGCGGCGGGCGCGGCTGGCGTCCGCTTCCAGCAGGGTGCGGGTGACGGCGGCGGTCGACCAGCGCTCGTCCCACAGGAATATCGGCACGCCAAGGTCGGCGACATTGCGGGCGAAAGCGCGCGAGGCCTGGCTGCGCGGCGATTCGCCGCCATCCATGTTGAGCGGCAGGCCGATGACCATGCCCTTCACCTGCTGCTGCCCCATGAAGTCGCGCAGCACCGCCTTGTCGCGGGTGAACTTGCCGCGATTGATGGTGTGCGCCGGGCTCGCGATCGACCAGCCGGCGTCGCACAGCGCAAGGCCGATGGTCTTGGTGCCCACGTCCAGCCCGATCAGCCGCCCGCCATGGGGCAGGGCGGTGCGGAAGGCTGCGCGGTCGGCGGTGATCAGCGTTTCAGAAATGTGGAGAGCCTTTCGGTGGCGTCGCGCCGCACATTCTCCCAGAACAGCGCATAGTCATAGACATGATAGTTGTTGCCGGGCAGCGCCGCCGCACCCACAGCGGGCGGATCGCCGATCAGCAGGAAGCCGCGCGCGTCGCAGCGGGCGGGAACGGCGTGGGGCACCAGCTTTTCGGGCGTGCCCTGCATGCTGTCCACCAGCGTGCCCAGATTCTGCGTCGCGGCCGCCGCGCTGTCGCGTGAGCCGGTCAGCGGATTGACGCACAGCATCTTCGTGCCCTTGCGCGACTGGCCGTTGAAGCCGGGCACCGCGTCATAGACGCCGACGACGGCGGAAGGATCGGCCGGTTCGGCAAAGCTCTGCCAGCTGAGGATACAGCCGGCCTCGCCCCGCATGGTGCAGCCGGGCAGGCCGAGCGCCGGCAGGTCCGCCGTCACGGACACCGGCCAGCCGACCACATAGGCCGCCGCGACTCGGCCTGCGACCGGGTGTCCCGCCACCTTTTCCCGGAGCAGGCGGAGCAGGTGCAGCGACCCCTGGCTATGCCCCGCCAATATGATCGGGCCGGTCGGGTTGGCCTTCAGGAAGGCGTCGAATGCGGCGGAAACATCCGTATAGGCGGCGTCCAGCGCCTGTTTCGCTTGCGGCTGCGGCGTCAGGAACGCGCCCAGATGCGCCTGGCGATAGCGCGGCGCCCAGACGTCGCCCGCCGCGGTGAAGGCGCTGGACTGACCTTTGAGGAAGTTGATCGCGGTGGCGCTGCCGTCCTTGTCGGTCAGCGGCATGTTCCATTGGGCGATGTTGAACGCGGCGAAATAGGATGTCGGGTGGATGAAGAAGATGGCGGCCCTTGGCTCCGCAGGTTTCACCGCCAGCGCCCCCTGCGGCGTCCACAGCGCGGGATTGCCCTTTGCGATGCCGGGGCGGGCATACCACATGTCCGTCCGGTCATAGGCATCGGGGCCGGTGGGCCGGGGCTGCTCGAACGCGGTTTTCGGGATCATCACGGCGGAAATCAGCCGTTGTCCGAACAGCCGATAGGTCAGCGCCGAAGCAAGCGTGAGCACGATCAGGACCGCGACGACATACAGGAACTTCCTTGCCAAGCGGGCTCTCCCTTCATTGTGCCGGGCGCCGATCCCCTGTCAGAGCGCCTCTCCCAACGCCTTTTACGCGCTGCAGGGGCCTTCGATGCTTGATGCAGCCCGCGCCCGATGCTAGCGGCCCCTCATGTCCATAGACCTACAGACAGTCAAGAAAATCGCCAGCCTCTCCCGCATCAGCGTGACGGAGAGCGAGGCGGAGGCAATGGTGCCGGAGCTTAACAACATCCTGGGCTGGGTCGAGCAGCTTGGGCAGGTGGATGTGACCGGGGTCGAGCCGATGACGGCGGTGATCCCCAACACGCTGCGCCTGCGCGACGATGTCGTGACCGACGGCAATGTGCGCGAGCGCGTGCTGGCCAATGCGCCCCAGGCGGAACATGGCTTCTTCGCCGTGCCCAAGGTGATCGAATAATGACTGACCTCACCAACCTGACCGTTGCGGAGATTCGCGACGGCTTCCGTGCCGGCGACTTTTCCGCCCGCGAAGTGGCCGAAGGCTTCAACGCCAATGTCGCGGCCGCCAAGGCGCTGAACGCCTTCATCGTAGAGACCCCGGAAAAGGCGCTGGCAGCGGCCGACGCGGCAGATGCCGCGCGCGCCTCGGGCGACCTCAAGCCGCTGTCGGGCGTGCCGATCGGCATGAAGGACCTGTTCTGCACGGAGGGAACGCAGACCACCGCCGCGAGCCACATGCTCGAAGGCTTCGTGCCGACCTATGAATCGACCGTCTCGGGCAAACTCTGGGCGGCGGGCGCGGGCATGCTGGGCAAGCTGAACCTCGACCAGTTCGCCATGGGTTCGTCCAACGAGACCAGCTATTTCGGCAATGTCGTCTCGCCCTGGCGGCGGAACGATGGTGGCAATGCAGCACTGGCGCCCGGTGGTTCCTCGGGCGGCAGCGCGTCGGCCATCTCCGCGCGGCTGTGCCCGGCGGCGACCGGCACCGACACCGGCGGCTCGATCCGCCAGCCTGCCGCCTTCACCGGCATTTCGGGCATCAAGCCGACCTATGGCCGCTGCTCGCGCTGGGGCGTCGTCGCCTTCGCCAGCTCGCTGGATCAGGCGGGGCCGATGGCGCGCACCGTGCGCGACAATGCGATCCTGCTGGAGAATATGGCGGGTTTCGATCCGAAGGACGCGACCTCGCTCGACCTCGCCGTGCCGCAGTGGGAAGCCAATCTGTCCAGCGACCTCAAGGGCAAGACGGTCGGCATTCCCAGGGAATATCGCCCCGATGGCCTGAACGCGGAAATCGCCGCGCTGTGGGACAGGGGCATCGCCTTCCTGAAGGATGCGGGCGCGCAGGTGGTGGAGGTTTCCCTGCCCCACACGAAATACGCGCTGCCGACCTACTACATCATCGCACCGGCGGAGGCCTCCTCCAACCTCGCGCGCTATGATGGCGTGCGCTACGGCCAGCGCGACCTGCCCGATGGCGCCGGTTTGCAGGACATGTATGCCGCGACGCGTGCTGCGGGTTTCGGCCCGGAAGTGAAGCGCCGCATCATGATCGGCACCTATGTGCTCTCGGCCGGTTTCTACGACGCCTATTACACCCAGGCGCAGAAGGTGCGCACGCTGATCGCCCGCGATTTCGAACAAGCCTTCGAGAAATGCGACCTGCTGCTGACGCCGACCGCGCCCAGCGCCGCCTTTGCATTGGGCGAGAAGCAGGCCGATCCGCTGGCGATGTACCTGAACGACGTCTTCACCGTGCCGGCTTCGCTGGCCGGGCTGCCGGCGATGGCGGTGCCGGGTGGGCTCGATTCGGCGGGCCTGCCGCTGGGCCTGCAGATCATCGGCCGGGCGCTGGACGAGCAAAGCGTGCTGAACGCCGGCCTCGCCATCGAAGAGCGCGCGGGCTTCACCGCGCGGCCGGAGAAATGGTGGTGATAAACGACGGCTTCCGGGAACGGAACGTCGAGGTTCTTCGCGAGGCGCAGGCCGCGCTCAACGTCGCTTTCGGCGCGCTGTTGAGCGCCTATGCCGGCAATTCGCTGGCCGAGATCGACAACCGGCCGTTCGACCATGTCGTGCTGGCGCAGTTCTTCGTGGCGATCGCGCTGTTCATCCTGGGGCTGTGCGTGGGCAACAGTGTCATCCTGCGCGGAGAATTCCGCCTGGCTGCCGTCTTCCTCGCCATGGCGATGGTCGCCGCGCTCTGGGCGCATCATGCGGGCAAGATGCTGGGGTTCGAGGTCGTGATCCTGCGCCTTCTCACCGCCTGCTGGATCGTCGCCTTGCTGGGCAGCGATGCCATGCTCACACTCATCACCTATATTCATCATCGGAACGGATCATGAGCAGCTACACAATCCAGGGCGCAACGGGCGAATGGGAGGTCGTGATCGGCCTTGAGGTCCATGCGCAGGTCACGAGCAAGGCGAAGCTCTTTTCGGGCGCGGCCACGACGTTCGGCGCGGAGCCCAATACGCAGGTGAGCCTTGTCGATGCGGCGATGCCCGGCATGCTGCCCGTGCCCAACCGCGAGTGCATCCGCCAGGCGGTGCGCACCGGCATGGCGATCAATGCGCAGATCAACAGATGGTCGCGCTTCGACCGCAAGAATTATTTCTACGCCGATCTGCCGCAGGGCTACCAGATCAGCCAGCTCTACCACCCGCTGGTGGGCGAGGGCGAGATCGAGGTCGTGCTGGACGAGAAAGACCCGGACAGCGCCACCAAAGTGATCGGCATCGAACGTATCCATGTCGAGCAGGATGCGGGCAAGCTGATGCACGATCAGCACCCGACGCGCAGCTATGTCGACCTCAACCGCTCGGGCGTGGCGCTGATGGAGATCGTCAGCCGGCCGGACATGCGCTCGCCCGCCGAGGCCGGTGCCTATCTGCGCAAGCTGCGGGCGATCCTGCGCTATGTCGGCTCGTGCGACGGCAATATGGAGGAAGGCTCCATGCGCGCGGACGTGAACGTCTCCGTGCGCAAGCCCGGCGAGCCCTTCGGCACGCGGACCGAGACGAAGAACGTCAACTCCGTGCGCTTCGTCATGGCGACGATCGAGCATGAGGCGAGCCGTCAGGTCGATGTGCTGGAGGCCGGCGGCAAGATCGTGCAGGAAACCCGCCTCTACGATCCGGACAAGAACGAAACGCGCTCCATGCGGTCGAAGGAAGATGCGCATGATTATCGCTACTTCCCCGATCCCGACCTGTTGCCGCTGGTGCTGGACGATGCGTTCCTTGAGGAATGCCGCCACTCGCTGCCCGAACTGCCGGACGCCAAGCGCAAGCGCTATGAGGAGGGCCTTGGCCTCTCCCCCTATAACGCCGCGGTGCTGACGGCGGAGGCGGAGACGGCGCGCTGGTTCGAGGCGCTGCTGGCCGAGGGCGCACGCATCCAGAAGAAGAGCGAGGGCGAGGTCGCCAAGGCGTCCGCCAACTGGCTACTGTCCGAGCTGTTCGGTGCGCTCAACCGCCTGGGCAAGTCGCTGGACGACAGCCCGGTCAACCCGGAGCAGGGCGCGGAGCTGCTGGCGCTGGTGGCCGATGGCACGCTGTCCGGCACGCTCGCCAAGCAGGTGTTCGAGATCATGCTGGAAACCGGCGATGCGGCCGGCAAGATCGTGGAAGAGAAGGGCCTGAAGCAGACCTCCGATACCGGCGCGATCGAGGAAGCCGCTGCGGCGGTGATCGCCGCCAATGCCGACAAGGTCGAGCAGTATAAGGCCGGCAAGGAAGCGCTGTTCGGCTTCTTCGTCGGCCAGACGATGAAGGCCATGGGCGGCAAGGCCAACCCCAAGGTGGTGAACGAGATCCTGAAGAAGGCGCTCGGCTGAGGATTGCGCTGCTTGACCGTACTCCTGCGAAAGCAGGAGCCCAGAGCCGTTGCAGCGCTATGCCTCCCTGGGCTCCTGCTTTCGCAAGAGCACGGTGTCCACAAAAGGGCGGGGAGTGCTTCGATGCGCTCCCCGCCCATTCTCGTTACATCGCGAAGCTCAGCGAGGCGCGGAAGGCGAGGGCGACATGGCTCTGCTGCTGCTCGGCGCTGAATTCGCCGGCCAGGCGGAAGCCGCCGCCGCCGCCCAGTGCCCGCAGGCGGCCGGTCCAACCATTGGTGCGATCGTCGGCGACCAGCGTGAACGTCTCGCCATTCTTGAAATTGGCGATGGTGTCGCCGATCGACCCGCCGATGATCTGGCGGCGGCCGCCCTCTGCCTCGATGCGGAAGAAGCCGTCCTCATAGGAGCCCCCGCCCAGCTCATAGCCCACGGTCATCGATCCGTTGGCGGTCGTCTCGTCGCTGGTGCGGCTGGCGACGATCAGGTTGAAGGCGTCGCCGCCGCCGGTTTCGGTGTAGCCGTCTTCCTTCAGGCGATAATAGTCGACCCCCGCCGCCGGGCGCAGGCGCCACCGGCCGGAGGCGAACTCATAGGAGACGCCCGCCGTCGCCGAATAGAGCTGGCCGTCCCAGTCGCCATTGGCAACGCGGGTCACGGCGGTGCCGATATTGTCACCGACGAAGCGGCGGACGCCCTTGAAGCCGACCTGCGCGGCGGAAAGCCGCGCCTGTGCCTGCAACGGCCCCCAGTTGCCGCGCCAGTGCGCCGCGATTTCATACTGGTTCGACGTCACTTCATTGTCGTTGCCGCCCGCGGCATCGGTGCCGTGCAGATAGTTCAGCGACAGGCCGAAGGCGCCAAGGCCGGTCAGCTTCTCCGCGCCGCCCGAAACGCCCCATCCGTTGACGTCATAGGATGCGGTGTCGCCCACGCTCTTGGAGCCGCCGAAGGCGACCTGCTGCAGCCAGAAGCCCATCCCGCCATCGGTCCGCGCGATGCCGCCCGGATCGGAAAGGATGCGCGCGGTGGCGCGCGATCCCGCCGTCACCGCCTCGAACGTGCCGCCGGCATGATCGGGCAGCATCTGCGCGACGGCGGAGCGGAGGCTGTCGCCATCGGTGATCGACAGGAAGCTGCCGGCGACCGCCGCATCGCTGTCCAGCGCCTTGAACACCGCTCCAAAGGCGCGGCTGGCCGAACCGTTGAGGCCCAGTTCCGTGGTCGATTTGGCCGCGATGGACAGCGAAACCTGGCCGCTGCCGGTGTCGCTGCTGACCGCGCCCTTGAACATATAGGGGATGACGGTGCTGTCCGCCGCCAGCGCCGGCGTGCCGCTGAGCGAGCCCGCGCGCAGGATCACATAGTCGCCGACCGCACCCGAGACGTTGGAGAGGCGCACCTTCACCTGCGATCCGCTGGTGAAGCTGGCCGCGCCCGAGACATTGTAGAGCGTCGCATTGCCGCTGGCGTCGATCGTCACGCCCAGGATGCCGCTCGCGCCGACATTGATCGAGGCGAGGTCGACCGTGGCGGCCTTGTTGACGTCGAACGTGCCGGACGCGACGTTGAGCGCCACGCCCGCGCTATTGGCGAACTGGCCGGTGAAGACCGACGTGCCGGCCAGCATGACGCTGGCGCCGGTCGTGCCGCCGAAATCGACATTGCCGGTGAGCGTCGCGCTGTCCGCCAGCGACAGGCTCGCCGTGCCCGCGCCGAAGCTCATGTCGCCCGTGACCGTCGTCGCGCCGGAGAAGGCGGCGCTGTCGTTGCCCGCGCCAAGGGCGATGTCGCCGGTGATGAAGCCCGCGCTTGCCGACAATATGTCGTTGCCGCTGCCCAGCAGGATGTCGCCGACGATCTGCGGCGCGGCGGCGGTCGCCGATAGCGCCTGCTGGGTGAAGGTGACGCCGCTGCTGTTGGCGCGCACGTCGATCGCGATGTTCGCGCCGTCGACGCCGCCCTTGGCGCTGATCGCCCCCTTGTTGACGATGGAGGTGATGCCGCCGCTGCTGTCCAGGATGCCGGTGGCGGCGCCCTTTTCGGTGCTGAGCGCGGTGGCGGCGATGGCGCCGGTGTTGATGAGGCTGGTGGTGGTCGCGCCCGCGTCGATCACCAGCGCGCTGGCGGTGGTGCCCGAAAGGCTGGAGCCGCTGGCGAGGATCGATCCGGCGTTCGAGATTTCGGCGACCTGCGCGCCGCTGCCGATCCGCAGACCGGTGGCGCTGCTGTCCAGCGAGACGGCGCTGATCGTGCCGGCATTGTACAGGCCCTTGGCCACCGTCACGTCGCCGCCAAGGCCGCCGATCATCATGCCGGTGCTGCTGACGCCCGCATAGACGCCGCTCGCCAGGATGCCGCCATAGTTGACGATGCCATAGCCGCTGCTGTCGGACGTGACGGCGCCGATGGCGATCGCATGGTCGGCGGCGCCGATGCGGACGGCGGGCGCGCCGCCATAGGCGATGATCGACGCTGTGCCCTCCTCGCTGTCGGTGATGCCGTCATTGTCGTCATCGGTGGAGTCGGCGTTGCTTTCGGTCGGCGGCTTGTCGAAGATGATGCCGCCGCCGACATTGCCGGAAACGATCAGCGCCGGGCCGCCCTGCAGCAGGTCGTCGGCGTCCAGCTTCGTGGTGTCGGTGGGGGCGGTGGTGGAGCGATAGCCGGTGGCGGTGATCGCGCCCTGCAGCTTCAACTGGCCGCTGACATCGCCCAGCATGGCCGCGCCGACGCTGTTCGCGCCCTGCACCGAGATGGTGCCGCGCACCGTCGCATTACCGGTGACGGCATTGGCGATCACGCCGTAGCTGTTGTCGCCCAGCACCGAGATGGTGCCGCTGGTGGAAAAATTGCCTGTCAGCGCGCTGTCGATCCGGATGCCGGCGGACTGGTTGCCCTCGATCGAGATGGTGCCGCTGTTGGTCAGCGCGCCGCCATGCGCCGCGCCCGACGCGATCCAGATGCCGTTGCGCCGCGCGCCGGATGCGAAGGCGCCGTCGATATCGCCATCGCTGTCCGTATCGGTCGCGGTGTAATCTTCGGTAAGGGTGATGGTGCCGCTGTTGGTGATGGCGCCGCTGGTGCCCGCGGCGGCAAGGATGCCGGTCGCGTCGTTGACATTGTTGATGGTGATGGTGCCGGCATTGGACACCGCGTGGTTGCTGTCCATCGTGACGCCGGCGCCCGCGGCGGTCAGGGTGATGGAGCCGGCGCTGCCGATCGTGATGCTGTCCGGCTGGCCGCTGGCTGCCGTGGAGGTCTTCACCGCGGTCGTGGTGGCGGTGGAAATGGTGGTCTCCGCATGGGCACCGCCCGCCGCCATCGCTGCCAGTACGGGCGCAATGGCCGTGCAGGCCTTCAGATTTCGCATGATGTTCCCCTTGGTAGGTTTTCGCCGATGGAACGGCGTCCTGGGGAAGGACGGCGCGGCATCGCGCCTTCCGTCATGTTGCGAAATATAACGTCAGTCGGGCGGCGGCAGTTCGTCCGGTCCACGGTCCGGCTGATCATAGTCGGGCGCGTCCGGCGTCCATTCCGGCGGCACGAAGCCGGGGGCTTCCCGCTGGGGCTCCAGCGGCGGCGTTTCCGGCGGCGATTGCGGCTCGATGGTGTCGGGAGAGGGGATCTCCGGGCCGGGGAACTGGGGGGCTGGCGCGTCCGGGCCGGGGGGCTGCATTTCCGGCTCCGGCAGGTCGTGGGCGGGCGTGGCTGGAAATTCGGGCTGGCTGGCCATGGGACATTCTCCTTATCCTGTCCTACGCGCCGCCTGCCATGCTGGTTCCAGGGAGGATCCCACAATCCCTTGCCCTGGAGCGCGCGTTCCTCTATGGCCCGCCGACCGGCGACCGATGCGGGCGTGGCGAAACTGGTAGACGCGCCAGATTTAGGTTCTGGTATCGCAAGATGTGGGGGTTCGAGTCCCTTCGCCCGCACCAGGCGGACCAGGCACGTCACAGGCCTCGGCTGCCATCGAAATTCAGCTTAGAAAGCGTTTGAGAGAAGAGATGCAGACTGTCGAGACGTTGAACGAGGGCCTGAAGCGTGCCTACACGCTGACCATCACCGCCAAGGACATCGACGCGCGCGTCGAGAAGGAAGTGAAGACGATCGCGCCGCAGGTGCGGATGCCCGGCTTCCGCCCCGGCAAGGTGCCTGCCAATCTCGTTCGCAAGATGCATGGCGAGGCCCTGCAGCGCGATGCCCTGAACAATTCCATCCAGGAAGGCGTGCAGGCGCTGCTGGCCGAGCACAGGCTGCGCCCCGCGATGCAGCCCTCGGTCGAGCTGGACGAAGGCTTCGAGTTCGGCAAGGACGCCGAGGTGAAGGTCGCGCTGGAAGTGCTGCCGCAAGTGCCCGCGCCCAGCATCGACGGCCTCACGCTTGAGCGCCTGACCGTCGAAGTCGCCGAAGAGCAGGTTCTGGAAGCCGCCGGCCGCATCGCCGCGCAGCAGAACGCTTATGAAGCCTTCGCCGCCAGCCACAAGGCGAAGGACGGCGATACCGTCGTCATCGATTTCGTCGGCAAGGTCGACGGCGTCGCCTTCGACGGCGGCACCGGCGAGGGCATGAAGGTCACGATCGGTTCGGGCAGCCTGATCCCCGGTTTCGAGGAGCAGCTGGTCGGCGTGAAGACCGGCGACGAGAAGGTGCTGAACGTCTCCTTCCCCGACGATTACGGCGCCGCCGAACTGGCCGGCAAGGCCGCGACTTTCGACATCGTCGTCAAGGACATTCTCGACACCGCCAAGCCCAAGGTGGACGAGGATTTCGCCAAGTCGCTGGGCCTGGAAGGGCTCGACCAGCTCAAGGACCTGCTCAAGGGCCAGATCGAGCAGGAGCATAACGGCCTGACCCGCACCCACATGAAGCGCAAGCTGCTGGACCAGCTGGCCGCGTCGCACGACTTCGAAGTGCCGCCGAGCATGGTCGAGGCCGAGTTCGGCCAGATCTGGGCCCAGCTGCAGCATGAAGCCAGCCATGAGGAAGACCCCGAAGCCGCCATCGCCGAGATGGAGAAGGAAAAGGACGATTATCGCGACATCGCCGTGCGTCGCGTCCGCCTGGGCCTGCTGCTCTCCGAAATCGGCCAGGCCAATAATGTGGTCGTGGGCGAGCAGGAGATGAACCGCCTGATCATGCAGGCCGCGCAGCAATATGGCCCGCAGGATCGCGAGCGCTTCGTGCAATATGTCCGTCAGGACCCGATGGCCGCCGCCCAGCTGCGCGCGCCGCTCTATGAGGACAAGGTTGTCGACTTCCTGTTCGAGAAGGCCGAAGTCACCGAGCGCGCCGTGACCCGCGAAGAGCTGGAAGCCGCGATCGAGGCCGAATCGGACGGCGAGCTGAAGCCGCATGTCCATGGCCCGGATTGCGGCCATGACCATGATCATGACGAAAAGCCCAAGGCGAAGAAGGCTGCGCCCAAGAAGGCCAAGGCCGAAGAGGCTGCCGAGCCGGTAGCCGCCGAAGCGGAAGCCGAAGCCAAGCCCGCCAAGAAGGCCGCGCCGAAGAAGGCCGCCGCCAAGGCCGAAGACGCCACGGTCGAGGCCGCCAAGGTCGAGGATGGGGCAGAAGCCAAGCCCGCCGCCAAGAAGGCGCCGGCGAAGAAGGCCGCCGCCAAGACGGAATGATCTTCGCGGCCCGAAAGGCGCAATGATGGGAATGGGCGCTGCGGCGATGGCCGTGGCGCCCTTTCCCTTTTCGGGCATGTGCCTTTCGGGGATGGGGGATGGGCGCCGTACCTGCCTTTGGCGCGGTCAAGGGTTAAGGCCCTTGAACCTCCGCGCCTTTGCCCCGATGTAGGGGCTGGGCAAAAGCACATAGCCGAAAGAGCACAATGACCGACATTTCCTTCGACCCCCGCCGTACCGACCCCATGGCCGCGCTGGTCCCGATCGTGATCGAGCAGTCGAATCGCGGTGAGCGCAGCTTCGACATCTTTTCGCGCCTGCTGCGTGAGCGGATCATCTTCGTCACCGGCCAGGTCGAAGACCATATGGCTTCGCTGATCGTTGCCCAGCTGCTGTTCCTCGAGTCGGAAAATCCGAAGAAGGACATCTGGATGTATATCAACTCGCCCGGCGGCGTGGTGACGGCCGGCATGGCGATCCACGACACGATGAAATATATCCGTCCGCAGGTGGGCACCGTGTGCATCGGCCAGGCCGCATCCATGGGCAGCTTCCTGCTGACCGCGGGTGAAAAGGGCAAGCGCATCGCGCTCTCCAACGCCCGCATCATGATCCACCAGCCTTCGGGCGGGGCGCAGGGCATGGCGTCGGACATCGAGATCCAGGCGAAGGAAATCCTGCGTATTCGCAGCAGGATGAACGGATTATACGCGCAATATACCGGCCAGCCGCTGGACAGGATCGAGACCGCGATGGACCGCGACACCTTCCTGGAAGCCGATGAAGCCAGGAACTTCGGCCTGGTGGACGAAGTGTTCGACAAGCGCCCCGCGCTCGCCGATGCGACCGATGGCTGAAAGGAATAGCATTGTCGGCTAAGCCTATTTTTACAGGGCCAGCCGACAATGGCCCCTTGTGAAACCGCGGAGTCGCGGTTTAGATTGACGATGGACTAGGATGTTCGGTGCCCCATGGGGCAATTTCGCCAACTCTCCGGCGCCGGACAAGGAAAGAGACCGAATGACAAAGCTTACGGGCTCCGATTCGAAAAGCACCCTCTACTGCTCCTTCTGCGGCAAGTCGCAGCATGAGGTGCGCAAGCTGATCGCGGGGCCGACCGTCTTCATCTGCGACGAGTGCGTGGAACTGTGCAACGACATCATCCGCGAGGAGGCCAAGGGCGGCCTTGTGGGTAAGAAGGATGGCGGCGTGCCGACCCCGCAGGAAATCTGCGATGTGCTGGACGATTATGTGATCGGCCAGAGCCGGGCGAAGCGCGTCCTCTCGGTCGCGGTCCACAACCACTACAAGCGCCTGAACCACGGCGTGCGGGTGGGCGAGGTGGAACTGGCCAAGTCCAACATCCTGCTCGTGGGGCCCACCGGCTGCGGCAAGACGCTGCTCGCGCAGACGCTGGCCAAGACGTTCGACGTGCCCTTCACCATGGCCGACGCGACGACGCTGACCGAGGCGGGCTATGTCGGCGAGGATGTGGAGAACATCATCCTCAAGCTGCTGCAGGCCAGCGACTATAATGTCGAAAAGGCGCAGCGCGGCATCGTCTATATCGACGAGATCGACAAGATCAGCCGCAAGGCGGAAAACCCTTCCATCACCCGCGACGTGTCGGGCGAGGGCGTGCAGCAGGCGCTGCTGAAGCTCATGGAGGGCACCACGGCCTCCGTGCCGCCGCAGGGCGGGCGCAAGCATCCGCAGCAGGAATTCCTGCAGGTCGACACGACGAACATCCTGTTCATCTGTGGCGGCGCCTTTGCAGGTCTGGAGCGGATCATCGGCGACCGGCTGGAGGCGAAGTCCATCGGTTTCGGCGCGCATGTCGCCGCGCCGGAGGAACGCCGCACCGGCGAGCTGCTGCGCCAGAGCGAGCCTGAGGACCTGCTGAAATTCGGCCTGATCCCCGAATTCGTCGGCCGCCTGCCCGTTATCGCGACGCTGGAAGACCTGGACGTGACCGCGCTGGTCAAGATCCTGATCGAGCCCAAGAACGCGCTGGTGAAGCAATATGCCAAGCTGTTCGACATGGAAAATGTCGAACTGTCCTTCACCGACGAGGCGCTGACCGCGATTGCCAAGAAGGCGATCGAGCGGAAGACTGGCGCGCGCGGCCTGCGCTCCATCCTGGAAGCGATTCTGCTCGACACCATGTTCGACCTGCCCTCCATGCAGGGCGTGGGCGAGGTGGTGATCGACAAGGATGTGGTCGAGGGCCGCAAGGAGCCGGTGCGGGTGTTCAGCGACACCGAAAAGCGCAAGGCCGGCGATGCCGCCTGACGGCGCTGCCTGACTGAAAAGGCACGAATTCCGTAACGGCGCGTGGCGAAAGTCACGCGCCGTTCGTCGTTTCCGGGATGCGTGCGCACGCGCAGATTTCGCCATTTATCGAAATATCTCCATGCGTTGCATAATTGCCGCAGGTGCGGCCTTAGTTGCACGCACCTGCAAAAAGCGCGTGCCATGCCCAAAACCACGCATTAGCCCGGTTTTCAGGGATTCACCGGGGGATCAAGCTGCCCGCAGGGTTGCGATGCACTGACACGCTGCAACAGCAGTCGTCACAAAAGCGCAATCGGAACATCGCAGGGGGCTCTCACACCTCGCCGACAAAGCGGCAAGCGCGTGACGCGGTGAAGAAATAGGCAGTCGACCCTCGCCGGGGAAATGAGGCGGGGCGGCCGCCAAGCAAGGGAACAGGGTAATGAAGAAGATATTTTTGCAGAGCGCGGCCGTGGTCGCGATCATCACACCGGGCGCGGCCTTCGCGCAGTCGACGGGTTCGGCGGATTTTGAAGATACGATCGTGGTAACAGGTGCGAGCCTGGACAAGGGCATCGGCGGTGTTGTCATTCCCAACTCGCCAAAGGCTAAGGTCGTGCTGGATAAGGAAATCATTCAGCGCCAGCGCCCGGGCCAGTCGATCAATGAAATCATCAATCTGGTTCCCGGTGTCAGCTTCACGAACAACGATCCCTGGGGTTCCAGCGGCGGCAGCTTCTCGATCCGCGGTTTTAACTCGGATCGTATTTCGCAGACCTTCGACGGCCTTCCGCTCAACGATTCCGGCAACTACGCGATTTACTCGAACCAGCAGGTCGACAGCGAACTGATCGAGAACGTCAACATCAACCTGGGTTCGACCGACGTTGATAGTCCGACTGCTGCTGCGGTTGGCGGCACGGTGAATATCAACACGCTCAAGCCGAGCGATGAATATGGCGTGCTCGCCAGCGTCAGCTACGGTAACATCGTCGCCGATGGATCGGGTGACCGTCCCTATTTCCGTATGTTCGGTATGCTCCAGACCGGCGACCTGACGGGTCATGGCACCAAGGCATGGATTTCCGCCTCGCGTGTTCACAACGTGGCCGCGTTCTCCAGCTTCGGCCGGATCAACAAGCAGCAGTATAATGCCAAGATCTGGCAAGATATTGGCGACAATGGCGATTTCATCTCCATCGCCGGTCATTATAACCAGAACCGCAACAACTTCGGGGGCTCGCCGCTGCGCGCGAATGCCGTTACCGGCGACAAGAGCAATCGTTTCTATCAGACCAACTATCCCTGCACCGTTAGTTCGAACAGCACGCCGAACAGCTGCGGCACGGATTTTGAACGTCGTTACAACCCGTCCAACACTGGCAACATCCGCGTAAATTCGCGGTTCACGCTTGCCGACAGGCTGACGCTGACCATCGATGGCGGCTATCAATATGTGAAGGCCAATGGCGGCGGCACAACCAGCGCGAATGAAACCTTCTACACTTCTGGTGGCCAGAACTTCACCGGCAATTATGGCGGCTCCTTTTATTTCGGTCGTGATTTGAACGATGATGGCGTGCTCGGCAGGGTGACCTTGGTGCAGCCCAGCCAGACCAATACCCGCCGCTGGATGGCGATCGCGAACCTGGCCTATGAGCTTGACGACAATAACCGCGTTCGTCTGTCCTACAGCTATGACCGCGCACGTCATCGTCAAACCGGTGCGGCAGGCTTCGTACACACCGACGGCGAACCCTATGATGTTTTCCCGATCAACGATCCGGTGCTCGATGCCGCCGGCAATACCCTGCAAAAGCGCGACCGTCTGTCCTACGCGACCCTTAACCAGGTCGCGGGTGAGTATCGCGGTCAGTTCCTTGATGATGCCCTGACGGTTCAGCTGGGCGCGCGCATGCCCTTCTTCCAGCGTGATCTGAAACAGAACTGCTTCACCACGAGTTCGGGCGGCTTCGTGGATTGCGTCCCCGCTGATCAGATTGCTGCATATACGGCGGCGAAGCCATACAGCTACAACGAGACCACCGGTAGAGCGACGGGTTCGGCCCTCCCGCAGTCGCGCAAGTTGAAATATGACAAGCTGCTGCCGACCGTGGGCGCAACCTTCAAGCTCACGTCTGCGCTGAGCGTTGCCGCGAACTACGCCAAGAATATCTCCGCGCCGAGCACCGATGCTCTCTACAATGCGTTCTATTTCCCGGCGGACAGCAGTTCTGCCTATCGCGTTGCGGAAACATCCGACAGCTTCGACCTGAGCCTGCGTTATCAGACGTCGCAGATTCAAGCCGCCGTTACCGGCTGGTACTCGAAGTACAAGAACCGCCTCGTGACATCCTATGACATCGACGGCAACGGCACCGATACCAACCTTGGTCCGGTGAAAAAATACGGCGTCGACGCCAGCGTGTCTTACCGTCCGATCCCGCAGATTCTGATGTATGCCTTCGGCTCCTACATCAAGTCGGAGATAGAGGAAGACGCGGTGACGTCTGGCTGCGCGGCTGGCAGCGACATCCAGTTGGCGAACCTGTGTTATGTCTCGAACGGCGTGGCTTATCTGCGCACGGCGGGCAATCGTGAGCGCGGTGCCCCCAAATATCTGTTTGGCGGCCGCCTTCAGGGCACATTGGGCGCCTTTGACCTGGGTATTCAGGCCAAGCGGACAAGCACGCGTTATCTGAACGACATCAATGGTGTACCGATGATTGTCCAGTATAATGGTGCGAACAAGGCTATTTACCCTGGCGCCCGTTTCCCGGCCTACACGGTCGTCGATCTGGACCTGCGTTACTCGCTGGCCAGCTTGGGCATGGAAAAGGGTGCGATTCAGCTGAACGTCAGCAACCTGTTCGACAAATTCTATGTCGGCTCGTTCCCTGGCGGTCTGGATACCTTGGCCAGTTCGTCCTCGGCCTTTGTGAACTTTGGCTCACCGCGCGCGATCAGCGCGTCGCTGATCATCGGCTTCTAAGCGCGAGCGACAAAGGTAAGGAAAGGGGCGCGGCGAAATCCGCGCCCCTTTTTCATTTCAGGCACCCATCCAACCCGTCCCGCTGCACCACGCCGATCCGCGCGGCGATGCTGTTGCCGTAGCGGCGGGTGAAGCCGCGGGGGGCGATGGCGGCGCGCTTTTTCGGCAAGGGCAGGATGGCGGCGATGCGGGCGGCTTCGGCGCGGGTCATCTTCGACGCGTCATGATGATAATAGCGCATGGCCCCGGCATTGACGCCATAGGTGCCGATGCCGGTTTCCGCGACGTTCAGATAGACTTCCATGATCCGCCTTTTGCCCCAGATCGTCTCGATCAGCAGGGTGAACCAGGCTTCGAACCCCTTGCGGATGAAGCCGCCGCCCTGGAACAGGAAGACATTCTTGGCCGTCTGCTGGCTGATGGTGGAGCCGCCGCGGATCACGCCGCCGCTGGCATTGTGCCGCATCGCCTTGGCGATCGCGAGCGCGTCGAACCCGTGATGGGCGCAGAATTTGCTGTCCTCCGCCGCGATGGCCGCGCGGGCGACATCCGGGTCCATCTCCGACAGGCTCATCCAGTCCTTGGTGATGCCATTGCCGTCCAGGATCATCGTCATCGTCACCGGGGGCGGCACGAAGCGGTAGAGGATGACGAAGAAGAGCGAGAGCGCCACGAAGCCGGCAAGGATCTTCACCGGAAGCATGATCCAGCGACGGCGGGCCTGGGGACGGGGGCGGGCGGATGATTTGGGTTTTGCAGCCATAGGCGCCCAGCCTAATGCGATTAGAGGGCTGCTGAAAAGGGGAGATGCGGCGCAACCCGCTCAGGCAAGGGCTTTCCGGCGCAGCGCCTTGCCCCCCGGATCGCGTGCCAGCGCCAAAGCCAGCGCCGCTGCCACCAGGCACAGCAGCCCCGCGGTCACAAAGGCGGGCATATAGGATTGCAGCATCGTGCGGGACAGGCCACCGCCCAGCGCCGCGCTCGCCGCGCCCAGTTGATGCCCCATGAAAATCCAGCCGAAGACGATATTCGCCCGCTCCGCGCCAAAGCGCTGGACGGTCAGCTTCACCGTCGGCGGCACGGTCGCCACCCAATCGAGGCCGTAAAAGGCGGCGAACAGGGTGAGGCTGTAGAGCGAGAAATCGCTGAACGGCAGGTAGAGCAGCGACAGGCCGCGCAGCCCATAATAGATGAACAGCAGCCAGCGGCTGTCGAACCGATCGGAGAGCCAGCCGGAACCCAGCGTCCCCGCAAAATCGAACAGGCCCATCATCGCCAGCATGGATGCGGCGCCCACCGAAACCAGCCCATAATCGCCGCACATCGCAATGAAATGGGTCTGCACCAGGCCGTTGGTGCTCGCGCCGCAGATGAAGAAGGTGAGGAACAGCACCCAGAAGGCGCCGGTGCGGGCGGCGTCGCGCAGGACGATCAACGGGGTCAGCAGCAACGCGCCAAGGGTCGAGGGCTGCGGGGGAACGGGCTGGACCTCCCGCTCGCCATAGGGGGGCAGGCCGATGTCGCTCGGCCGATCGCGCATCAGCAGCAACGCGGCGATGGCAGCGACTGTCAGCGCGGCGCAGACCAGTAGCAAGGCCGCGCGCCAGCCCAGCGCTTCCGTCATCGCGGCGAGCAGCGGCAGGAAGGCCAGCTGCCCCGTCGCGGTGCTGGCCGAAAGCAGGCCCATCACCAGCCCCCGCCGCGCGCTGAACCAGCGCGTCGCGATCGTCGCGCCCAGCACCATCGCCGTCATGCCCGTGCCGATGCCGACGACGATGCCCCAGAGCAGCACAAGCTGCCACAGGCTGTTCATCGCGAGCGACAGCAGCAGGCCGCCGCAGACGATGCCCAGCGCGATCAACATCATCCGCCGCACCCCGAATCGGTTCATGAAGGCGGCGGCAAAGGGCCCCATGGCCCCGAACAGCAGGAAACGGATGGCGAGCGCGCCGGAGATATCCGCCGCATCCCAGCCGAATTCCTTCTGCAGCGGCTGGATGAACACGCCGGGCGCCCCGACGGCGCCCGCGATCACCAGCATGGTGAGGAAGGTGGTGCCCAGTACGACCCAGGCATAATGCACGCCGCCCGTGGAAAGCCGGCGGGCAAGGAGGCTAGACAACATGGGCAAATCCCCGGCTCAGCCAGCCCAAGACGCGTGGCTCTTTGACGTTAAATGATGGATATCATATATAAGGTCAAGATGGCGAAGATGGCCGGTTGAGGAGAAATGGCATGAAGGTGACGCGGGAACAGGCGGCGCGTAATCGCGAAACCGTGGTGGACACCGCGTCCCGCCTGTTTCGCGAACGCGGCGTGGGGGGCGTGGGCATTGCCGATATCATGCGGGAAAGCGGCCTGACCCATGGCGGCTTCTACGGCCAGTTCGCATCGAAGGAGGAACTGGCGGCGGAAGCCTGCACGGTCGCGCTGGCGGCCAGCGCGGAGAAATGGGTGGGGCTAGCGGCGCAGGCGCGGGGCGGGCCGGAGGGCGATGCCGCCATATTCCCGGCGATCGCCGCCAATTATCTGCGGGACGCGCATGTGGATGCGGCCGGCACGGGCTGCGCGCTGGTCGCGCTGGCGGCGGATGCGGCGCGCAGCCGCGGCCCGGTGTCCGCCGCCTTCACGCAGGGGATGCTGGCGCTGGCGGCCGTGCTGGAAACCGCTGTCCCCGCGGACGCGCCGGCGCGGCGGGAAACGGCGCTGGCCGCGATGTCGCAGATGATGGGCGCGCTGATGCTGGCCCGGGCGGTCGACGATCCGGCGCTCGCGCAGGACATCCTGTCGGCCGCGCGCGCCGCCCTGGGGGCGAATCCGCACCCTGAAACCTAGAGCGGTGAACGATGAGATGGAATCGTTCACCGCCCTGATTGTCTTTTGTTTTCCGCATTCTGCGAGCCGTCGGCTGTTCCAGCCGACTTCGGAATGCTCCAGGGCCGATCGACGTTCGGCCCAACGCGCAAGAAAAGGCTGGTTTTTTGTACTCCTGCGAACGCAGGAGCCCAAGGTTACTACAGTGTAACATCACCCTGGGTTCCTGCTTTCGCAGGAACACGGTAGGGACGGGGTTTCGAAGCTCAACCCGAAGGGTTTATAACAAAAAAGGGCCCCGGTTTCCCGGAGCCCCTTTCTGTCCAGTTCGTCCTGTTCCGGCGATCAGGCGGACGCGAGCCGCTTCGACCCGGCAATCCGCATCATCGCCTTCTGCAGCTTTTCGAAGGCCCGCACCTCGATCTGGCGGACGCGTTCGCGCGACACGCCATAGACCTGCGAGAGTTCCTCCAGCGTCTTGGGCTCTTCGGCCAGACGCCGTTCGGCCAGGATCGTCTTTTCCCGGTCGTTCAGGTCTTCCATGGCTTCCACCAGCATCCCGTGGCGCATGTCCGCTTCCTGGGCGTCGGCGACGCGTTCGTCCTGCAGCGGATCGGTGTCGGCCAGCCAATCCTGCCACTGGCCTTCGCCATCCTCGCGCAGGGGGACGTTGAGCGAGGTATCGCCGCCCATCGCCATGCGGCGGTTCATGCTGATGACGTCGTCATGCGTGACGCCCAGATGCGTGGCGATCTTTTCCACGTCCTCGGGCTTCAGATCGCCGTCCTCAAAGGCTTCGATGCTATTCTTCATCCGGCGCAGGTTGAAGAACAGCTTCTTCTGTGCGGCGGTGGTGCCCATCTTCACCAGGCTCCACGAGCGCAGGATGAATTCCTGGATCGACGCGCGAATCCACCACATGGCATAGGTCGCCAGGCGAAAGCCCCGGTCGGGCTCGAACTTCTTCACGCCCTGCATCAGGCCGATATTGCCTTCGCTGATCAGCTCGCTGACCGGCAGGCCATAGCCGCGATAGCCCATGGCGATCTTGGCCACGAGACGCAGGTGAGAGGTTACGAGCTGGGCCGCAGCCTCCGTATCCTCATGCTCGGCATAGCGCTTTGCGAGCATATATTCCTGCTCGGGCGTGAGGATGGGAAACTTGCGGATTTCCGACAGGTAACGGTTCAGGCTGGCGTCGCCGCCCAATGCCGGAATTGTTGCCGGGACATTGCTCTTGTTAGCCATGTCTTTTTCCTTCCCTTTTCATGCGCAGCTGGACCCAGATGAGGCATCCTAATGGCTGCGGCAAACTTAATCACTTATACGTTAAGATGGCTGAACAGTTCCTGCATATCCGCGGGAATCGGGCTCTCGAACGTTAAACTTTCGTCATAGACCGGATGAATAAACCCCAGGGTGCGTGCATGCAAAGCCTGACGTTTGAAACCCAGCGTTTCCAGTATTGATTTGAAACCTTTTTGCGTCTTACCGTAAACCGGGTCGCCGATCAAGGGATGCCCGATATGCGCCATATGCACGCGGACCTGATGGGTGCGCCCGGTTTCCAGCCGGCATTCCACCATCGCCGCGTCCCGCAGCGGGTGCGTTACGGTATAATGCGTAACCGCATGTTTTCCGCGCCCCGCGCGCTGAACCGCCATTTTCTTGCGGTCGCTGTCCGACCGGCCGATCCAGGTGTCGATGGTGCCGCTGGATGGGCGCGGGCGGCCAAGGACGATGGCGGCATAGCGGCGCTCTATGCTGTGATCCTTGAACTGGCGGGCCAGCCCCTCATGCGCCTTGTCGGTCTTGGCGACGACCAGAAGCCCGGACGTGTCCTTGTCGATCCGGTGGACGATCCCCGGCCGCGCCACCCCG
This sequence comes from Sphingobium aquiterrae, assembly GCF_037154135.1. Classification (NCBI taxonomy): domain Bacteria; kingdom Pseudomonadati; phylum Pseudomonadota; class Alphaproteobacteria; order Sphingomonadales; family Sphingobiaceae; genus Sphingobium; species Sphingobium aquiterrae. The sequence goes on along the minus strand of NZ_JBANFL010000003.1, from coordinate 64,337 downwards.
CCGATGCCGGAAAGCCGGCCGGCGCAATGGTACAGCAGGGCGTTCACCAGCGTGCCGTCGGCATTGCCCGCTGCCGGATGCACGACCATGCCGGCGGGCTTGTCCACCACGATCAGATAATCGTCCTCGAAGACGATGGTCAGCGGAATATCCTGCGGCTGCGCCTCTGCCTCCACCGGCGGGGGCAGGGTGATGGCATAGCCCTGGCCGGCGGCGACCTTGGTCGCCGGGTCCGTCACCGGCCTGCCGTCGTCGCCTATGACCTGGCGATCGAGGATGAGTGCTTTGAGCCTTTCGCGGGAGAGGTCGGGCACGACGCTTGCCAGCGCGCGATCCAGTCGCATGCCGGCCAAAGCGGCATCGATCCGCGCATCAATGCTGGAAACCCCCGGAACCATTGCCTAGCATGTAGGAATGACGGTGCGGATTTCAAGGTCGCTGCTGGCCGAATTGATCGGACGTGCGGCGGGGCAGGATGTGGAAATCTGCGGCTTGTTACTGGGGGGGGCGGACCGGATCGCCGGGCATGTCCCCTCCACCAATGTCGCGCCGGACCCGCGCCGCCATTTCGAGGTCGATCCGGCGGTGCTGATCGCTGCCCATCGCGCCGCGCGGACCGGTGGGGCGGCGGCGGTGATCGGCCATTATCATTCCCACCCCACGGGCCTTGCCTCCCCTTCCATGACCGATGCGCAGGCGGCGCGGGCCGATGGCGCGCTATGGCTCATCATCGGCGGGGATGGCGCGCGGCTCTGGCAGGCGGGGGATGGGGGCCTGTGGGGGCGCTTTACGGAGCTGGCGCTATGTGCCGAGTAAACTGACGGACGAGTGGTGCGGGCGCAGGCGCGCTATGGCTTGCATCGCGGGGGGCATGGGGGCAATAGCGAAGACGAGGCCGCAACGCCACCGACGGCCGGACCCGACAACAACAGGCAGCCACGCCCCCATGACCGCTTCCACCGACGACACCGGCAGCATCGATTTCGCCGCGCTCCTCTGTTCCCGTCTGTGCCATGACCTGTTGAGCCCCGTCGGCGCGCTCAACAACGGCCTGGAGCTGATGGCGGACGAGACCGACCCGGAAATGCGGCAGCGCTGCCTGGACCTGTTGACCGACAGCGCGCGGACATCGGCCAACAAGCTCAAATTCTTCCGTCTCGCCTTCGGATCGGCCGGTGGCTATGGCGACGCGGTGCCCTCGCATGAAGTGCGCATGGCGATCGAGGGGATGTTCTCGGCGACCGGCCGGGTGAAGCTGGGCTGGATGGTCGCGGACGACCAGTTGCCCAAGCGCGCGGCCAAGATCCTGCTGAACCTGGCGCTGATCGCTGGCGATGCGCTGGTGCGCGGCGGACAGCTGGACATCGGAGCGGAGATTCGCGGCAATCTGGTCGAGATCGTCGTGCGCGCCGAAGGGCCCAAGCTGGTGCTGGACCCGGAACTGCGCGCGGCGCTGGCCGGCACGCTGGCGCATGACGGCCTGTCCGCCCGCACGGCCGCCGCCTGGATGACGCACATGCTGGTCACGGGCGCCGGCGGCGAGGTGATGCTCTCTCCGCCGGGCGAGCCGATGCTGCTGTTCGGGGCCAGCCTGTCGGCCTGATCGACAGGTTGAGGCAGGGGGCTTAACGCCGATTTAACCCTGGATCGTCAAAGGTGCCGGCTGCGCGCATGCAGCGGATGGGGCCGATGGACGATCTTCTCGCGGAATTCATTTCTGAAACTCAGGAGACGCTTGAGGCGCTTGCCAGCGAGGTCGTCGCTTGGGAGGCCGACCCGACGGATCGCGAGCGGCTGGATGCGATCTTCCGTTTCTTCCACACCGTGAAGGGCAGCTGCGGCTTCCTCAACCTGCCGCGCTTCGAACGGTTGAGCCATGCCGCCGAGGAAGTGTTGTCCGAATTGCGGGCGGGCAAGCGCGTGGCCGATGGCGCCACGGTCAACAGCGTGCTGGCGGTGATGGACCGGATCGGCGAACTGGCGGAGGCGGTCGCGTCCGGCGCGGCGCTCCAGTCCGAAGATGACGAGCTGCTGATCGGCGCGCTGCTGCAGGCCGACATGCCCGTGGTCGAAGAGGTCGCGATCGCGCTGGAACCCCAGGCGGGCGCCGCGCGGCGCGGGACCACCGGATCGATACCACGCACCATCCGCCTGCCGCTCAGCCTGATCGATCAGTTGATGAACGGCGTGTCGGATATGGTGCTGGCGCGCAACGAGCTTTCCCGCAAGCTGCGCGACCGATCGTCCGACCCCGAGCTGGAAAGCGCGTTCGAGCGGCTTTCCACCTGCGTCGCCGACATGCGCGACGCGATTTCGAAGACCCGGATGCAGCGTGTCGACCGCCTGTTCACCGCCATTCCGCGCATGGTGCGCGACCTGTGCCGCGATCTGGGCAAGAAGGTCGATCTGACGCTGGACGGCGGCGATGTCGAGATGGACCGCGAGATGGTGGAGATGGTGGTCGATCCGCTGACCCACATCGTCCGCAACGCCATCGACCATGGCATCGAGGCGCCCGAAGCCCGCCGTGCGCTGCACAAGCCGGAGGTCGGCAGCCTGCGCGTCGCTGCCCGCCAGTCCGGCAACCAGATCGTCATCGAGGTGATCGACGACGGCCGGGGCATCGACACGGCGGCGCTGCTGTCGAAGGCGATCGCGGCCGGCAGCCTGACCGCCGAGGCAGCCGCGCGGCTAAGCGACAAGCAGAAGCTGGACCTGATCTTCGCGCCCGGCCTTTCGACCGCGCGGCAGGTGACGGCGGTGTCCGGACGCGGTGTCGGCATGGATGTCGTGCGCGCCAATGTGGAGCGGATCGGCGGCATCATCGCGCTGGAAAACAGCATGGGGCGCGGCCTGCGCATCACCCTGCGCGTGCCGTTGACGCTGACCATCATCCCCGGCCTCATCATCAAGGCGGGCGGCCAGCAATTCGCCATTCCCCGCGCCGCCGTGGTCGAAATCCTGCATGACAACAATGCCATGCTGTCGACGGCGACGGTGGGCGGCGCCTGCGTGGCGACGATTCGCTCCGTGCGCCATTCGATGATCGACCTTGAGGACATATTGGGCCTGCCCAAACTCGGCCAGCCGGGGCCGCGCACGGTGATGGTGGTGCGCTCCTCCACCGGCAGCCCGTTCGCCATCGGCGTGGCGGCGGTGGAAAATCATGAGGAACTGGTGATCCGCCCGGCCTCGCCGCTCATCATGGCGTCGGGTGTCTATGCGGGCATGACATTGCCGGACAATGGCCAGCCGATGCTGCTGCTGGATGCGGGCGGCATCGCCAACCGCGCCGGCCTGTCGAGCGCGCTGGAGGATCATGCGGCGCAGGCCGCCCAGGCCGCGGACGGCGCGCAGGACGACAATATGGTCGAAACCGTCGCGGCCCTGCGCTTTACCGAGATATCGGGCGAAGACCGGCTGCTCCAGCTGTCGCTGATCGAGCGGGTGGAGGATGTCGATGCGGCGCGCTTCGGCTGTTCGGGCGGCCGCGCCTTTGCCCGGATCGAGGATCGGCTGCTGCCCGTCGTCAACGGCCATTTCCGCTTCGACCAGAGCAGCGTCACCGCGCTGCGCCTGCGCGAGGGCGAGCGGGAGCTGTGCTACCCGGTCGCGCGGGTCGTGGACATCGTCCAGATGCCGCTGATCCCCGAAATGCGCCTGTCGAAGGGGCTGGTCAGCGGCGTGACCGTGCTGGACGGCGATCATCTGGAGGTGATCGACCCCTTCGCCCTGTTCGCTTCCGTGCCGCATGACGCGGTTGTCGAATCCCGCGTCCAGCGCTGCGTCATTGCCGAAGCGGACGATGTCTGGGCGCGCGAAATCCTGGCGCCGCTGCTGCGGCAGGCGGGGCATGAGGTCGTGCTTGGCCTTAACGAGGATGCCGGGCTGCGCCATGACGATGTCGTCGTCAGCACCGGCTTCGTGCCGGACATGGCGCTGCCGGTGGACCGCCCGGTCGTGCGCCTGCGCCCGACGCCCGGTCCGCAGGGCGCGGGGGACGGCAGCATCTATCGCTATGACCGCGATGGCCTGATCGCCGCGATCGAGGCCGTGCAGCAGGGGAGGGCCGCCTGAATGAGCCAGCTTTATCTTTTCGCCCGCGTGGCCGACACGCAGATCGCCGTTGCCTCGGGCGAGGTCGAGGCGGTCGTGAAACTGGGGGACGTCTCCCCCGTGCCCGGCATGCCGGCCCATATCGCCGGCCTTTCCGCCCTGCGCAGCCGGGTGCTGACCATCATCGACATCGCCGCGCTGATCGGCGGCGCGCCGACCCCGGCCGCGGGGCGCGCGCTGGCGATCATCGCCGACATTGCCGGTCACAGCTATGGCCTGATGGTCGATGCGGTGACGGACATCTGCCCCGTGCCCGATGGAGAGCTGCCGCTGCGGGGGCAGCTCGATCCGGCCTGGGCGCCGCATGCCCGCGCGCTTGTGGAGGGGGAGCATGGCCTCAGCCTGCTGGTGTCGCTCGCGGGCTTCATCGATCCTGTCCAGCCTGCCCTCGCCGCCTGAACGGATGGAGGCGCGGCCCGCCGCCGCATTTACCAATCCCTTAGGTTTGCGTTTTACAGTGAAAGTCCGGGACAGCCAAAAAAACGCTCCAGAACAAGGGTTAGCTTCATGAAAAACTGCCTGGTGGTCGATGATTCCAAGGTGATCCGAAAGGTCGCAAGACATATATTGGAATCCCTTGATATTGCCGTGACGGAGGCCTGCGACGGTCGCGATGCCCTGACGCAATGCGTCAGCAACGTGCCGGACGTCGTGCTGCTCGACTGGAACATGCCGGTGATGACCGGCATGGAATTCCTGCAGGAACTGTCGCGTACCAAGCTGGCCGCCGCCCGCCCCAAGGTGATTTTCTGCACCACGGAAAACGGCATCAGCCATATCAAGGCCGCGGTGGAAGCGGGGGCGGACGAATATGTGATGAAGCCTTTCGATCGCGATACGCTGGAAAGCAAATTGCAGATCGTGGGAGTGATCTGACCAGGGCGGACGCCTGACTACCAGCCTGCCTCTTCCCCCCAGCCGTCCCACGGTCCGCCGCGAAAGTTTCCGCCCATGTCCGCCTTCACTCCTGCCAGTGTCTGGACGAACAGCACGCAGGAACCGTTGCGCCTGTTGATCGTGGACGATTCGGTGGTGGCGCGGACGGTGCTGGAACGCATCGTGCTCGCCCATCCCGCCTTCGGCGTCGCCCAGAAGACCTCCAGCGCCGCGCATGCGCTGGGCGTGCTTGCCCGCGAACGCTTCGACCTCATCCTGCTGGACGTGGAAATGCCCGGCGAGAGCGGGCTGACCGCCTTGCCCGCGATCCTTGCGGCCGGGCAGGGCGCAAAGGTCATCATCCTCTCCGGCAATTGCCAGGAAGGCAGCGCGGCCGCGGTGGAGGCGCTGGCCATCGGCGCCAGCGACATCATGGAAAAGCCGGGCAGCGGCAGCTATGGCGATCAGTTCTCGCGCGCGCTGCTGGAACGGATCGCCCGGATCATGGGCCGTTCGGGCCTGAGCTATGATGCGCCCCATAGTCCGCCGCTCCGCTCCAGCATGGGCAATGACCGGATCGCCTGCCTGGGCATCGGCGCGTCGACCGGGGGCATTCACGCGCTCGGCCAGCTGTTCGCCGGCCTGGCCAGGCCGCTCGGTATCCCGATCCTGCTCACCCAGCATCTGCCGCCCAGCTTCATGCCCTTTTTCGCGACGCAGCTCGCGCGGATGACCAGCCTGCCGGTGAAGATCGCGCAGCAGGGCGAAACCCTGCGCCCGGACCAGATCTATGTCGCCCCCGGCGAAGCCAATCTCACCTGCCGCCGGTCGCTTTCGGGCGATGTGTCGGTGCAGCTGTCCAGGGAGCGTCCGCCGCTCGGCAGCCTGCCGGCGGTCGACCCGATGTTCGCGTCCATGGCCCAATGTTTCGGGCCGAAGGCCGGCGCCGTCGTGCTGACCGGCATGGGGCGCGACGGTACGGATGGCGCAAGGCGTATTGTGGCTGAAGGGGGCTGGGTTATCGTGCAGGATCAGGAAAGCAGTGTCGTATGGGGCATGCCCGGCTCCATCGCCCGGGCGGGGCTTGCCAGCGCCATCCTGACGCCGGATGCGATCATGCCGATGGTCGCCCGGCGCGGGGCGGTCGCCCTGTGAGTGAGGGCCCGTTTACCGGCGCCTTCCGTGTGTTCGCCCGGCTGCTGGAGGCCAGGACCGGACAGATCCTCTCGGAGAACCGCGTCTGGCGCATCGAAACCGCGCTCACCCCCATCCTGCGCGCCAACGATCTGGCCAGCCTCGACGCGCTCGTCGCCGCGCTCTCCGCTGGTCAGGGGCGGCGCCTTGCCGATCAGGTGGTCGACGCGCTGCTCAACAATGAGAGCAGCTTCTTTCGCGACCTGCAGGTGTTCGACATGCTGGGCCGCGACCTGCTGCCCCATCTTGCCGCCACCCGCCCCGGCCGCACGTTGCGCATCTGGTGCGCGGGCTGTTCGACCGGGCAGGAAGCCTATTCGCTGGCGATGCTGTTCAGCGGGAACGCCGATCTGTGGCAGGACTGGCGGATCAGCATCCTTGCGACCGACATCTCCTCCGCGGCGATCTCCCAGGCGCGCTCGGGCCTCTATTCGCAGATCGACGTGCAGCGCGGCCTGCCCATCGGCGACCTGCTGCGCTGGTTCGAACCGGTCGGCGACGACTGGAAGGTGAAGGACGAACTGCGCCGCATGGTCGATTTCCGCCAGGACAATCTGTTCGACAGCCATGCGCCCAACGGTGCCTATGACCTGATCTTCTGCCGCAATGTGCTGCTCTATTTCTCCAACGACATGCGCCGCCGGGTGTTCGACCTGCTGACACGGCACAGCCATGACAGCACCTTCCTGCTGATGGGGGCCGGAGAGACCGTGATCGGCCAGACGGACGAGTTCGCCGCCAGCCGCGACTATCGCGGCAGCTATGCCCGGCGGCCGGCCGGACAGCCGGTGCCGCAGACCCTCGCACGCGCCGGCTGATCGCTCCTGTCCGCGCCTGGACGGCAGCCTGTGCCAGCAGGCTTGATCGCGGGGCGGAACGCGGCCATGGTCGGCCATCGCCCATGATCGTTTGCCGTGATGATAGACACGCCGTCCCCCAATTTTGACGACCGTTCGCTGCCCATCTCCATGCTGGTGCTGCACTATACCGGCATGCCGGATGCCGCGAGCGCCATCGGCTGGCTGGCGAACCCGCAATCCAAGGTTTCCTGCCATTATTGCGTGACCGAGGACGGGCAGGTGATCCGCATGGTGGATGAGGAAAAGCGCGCCTGGCATGCGGGCCGGGCGCTCTGGCGCGGCATATCGGACGTCAATTCCGCCAGCATCGGCATAGAGATCGTCAATCCCGGCCATGAATGGGGCTATCGTCCGTTCCCGGAGGCGCAGATCGGGGCGCTGATCCCGCTGATGCACGACATCGTGCAGCGCCACGGCATCACGCGCGGCAATATCGTGGGCCACAGCGATGTCGCGCCGGCGCGCAAGCAGGACCCGGGCGAACTCTTCCCCTGGGGCAAGCTCGCCCGGCTGCGCCTGGCCCTGCCGCGCCCGACCAGGAACCTGATGGACCCGCACTGGAGCGACAGTGGCTTCATGCTGGCGCTGGAGCGCTTCGGCTATGACATTGCCGATCCGCAGGCGGCCGTCGTCGCCTTCCAGCGGCGGTTCCGCCCGGAGATGATCGACGGCATCATCGATGGCGAGTGCCGCGCCATCCTGCTCGGCCTGCTGCTGCCCAAGCCGCGCGGAGACGATTGAGCTTTTGGACACAGGCGTGTAGGGCGGCAGCGCCAGAGGGCCGGGCGGCCGCGGCGTGGAGCGATCCACGGCGAGGAAAGTCCGGGCTCCACGAAACAACGGTGCCGGATAACGTCCGGCGGGGGCCGGGTTCGCCCGGTCTTCAGGGACAGTGCAACAGAGAGCAGGTCGCTAAGGCTTCGGCCCAGCGAAGGTGAAAGGGTGCGGTAAGAGCGCACCGCGGACCCGGCAACGGGAACGGCATGGTAAACCCCACCGGGAGCAAGACCGAATAGGGGCGGCGCGCAGGGCAACCTGCTAGGCTTGTTTCGGCCGAGATCGCCCGGGTTGGTTGCTTGAGGGCGGGAGCAATCCCGCCCCTAGAGGAATGGTCGCCCATCCCCGCAAGGGGTGGACAGAACCCGGCTTACAGGCCCTCTGGCAAGATTTATCTGTCCGGCTTTCTTCCTTTGGCGGCCCGCCGCCGCTACATTGGGCGCGATGGCGCGATATTCACGATCCAATGATTGGGGTTTTCCCCGCTGGCGGGGCTATGGTTCAGGCCGGGAGGCGCAGCAGGTGCGGCTGTGCGACCGGCACGGCTGCGACCGGCCGGGCGACTGCCCCGCGCCCAAATCCCCCAACAGCCCGGAACGCTGGTATTTCTGCACCGATCATGCGGGCGAATATAACCGCAACTGGGACTATTTTCAGGGCCTGGACGCCGAGGAACGGGCGGAGCGCACGCGGACGGAACAGCGCGACGCCAGTGGGTTCCAGAACAGCGGCTTCTATGGCTGGGGCGGGCCGGGCGACGGCACCCGCTCGCGCGACGAGATGCGCGCGCTCAGCGTGCTGGAGCTGGAAGACGATGCGGATTTCGAATCGGTGAAGAAAAGCTGGCGCCGGCTCGCCAAGGAAAATCATCCCGATGTGAAACCGGGAGACGCGGACGCCGCCGTGAAATTCCACGCGATCCAGGCCGCCTATGAGGTGCTGCGCGCGGCCGAGGAGCGGCGCACATGGAAGCCCGCGGGCACCGCTGCCGGCACCACGGGTTGACGCAGCACGTCCGCTCCAACTGGCGCAATGCCGTTCTCGTCTGCCGCAAATGCTCGAAAAAACTGGATGGCGGCTTTGGCGAGAAGGGGCGCTCTTCGCTCGCCAAGGCGCTGCGCAAGCAGCTCTCGCTGAAAAAGGGCCGCAAGGCGGCTGCCGGCATCGTCGAGGTCGGCTGCCTCGGCGTCTGCCCCAAGGGCGCGGTGACGGTGGTCAACGGCAGCGCCAGCCGCGAATGGCTGCTCGTGCGCCCCGGCGCGTCGCTGGACGATCTCGTGACCGAACTGGGGCTGGATCAGTAGGGGAGGGGCTGTTCGCACGTTGCTTTGAGGGCATGGCATGACCGGAAGCGGCCAGAGGCGGACGTCTAGTCATCGTCACCCTGAACGTGTTTCAGGGTCCATTTCTCCGAATTGCGCGAAGGCGCGTGTGGCGCGATGGATGCTGAAACACGTTCAGCATGACGAAAAATGAACGTCCGCTAAGTCCCCAAAGCCGCCACTCCATCCATGAACCAACCCCCGCTCAGGGCCGCAGGCTCAGGATCAGGAAGTCGGCCATGCGCGCGGCCACTTCCTGGGCGGAGAGCTTGCCGTCGGGGCGTTGCCAGCGGGCGGGCCAGTTGAGGGCGCCGGCGAGCGCGGCGGCGGCGATGCGCACGTCCGCGACCGCTGCGGAGCCATCCGCCACGGCCTCTTCGATCAGGGCGCACAGGCTCTGGTCGACCTCCCGCTTGATCGCGCGAAATTCCGCCCGGCTCTCCGGCGAGAGCAGTTCGTCCCCGGTCCGCACCACGCAGCGCCCGAAATCGTCCATGATGACGAGGGCATAGCAGCGCAGAAATGCGCGCAGGCGCAACAGGCCGCTGCCCTCCTGCATGCGGGCGGCGCTGGCCGCGTCGGCCAGCTGGTCGACGCCCATCCTGACGCAGGCGAGCAGCACCTGATCCTTGTTGCCGAAATAATGGTAGATCACCGGCTTGGTGATGCCCAGCCGGGCCGCGACATCGTCCAGCGACGTCGCATGGAAGCCGCGCTCGTTGAACATCTGCACGGCGGCGAGCAGCACGGCGTGGCGCTTGCGTTCCCGCGCCTCCGCGCGGGCGCCGCGATCGGGGAAGGGCGATGGCTGGTGCATGTCCGCCATGGCTTGACATATACCGATCCGAAGAACAACTACCCATGAGTAAAGAAACCGCGCGTGGAGTCCCTCCAGGGCTCCCGGCCGGGCATGGCGCCCGAGATGATGAGGAAGAGAGATGCCCAACGATCCCGTGATTATCGCCAGCTATGCCCGCACGCCGATGGGCGCCTTCCAGGGTGCGCTCTCCGGCCTCACCGCGCCGGAACTGGGCGCTGCCGCCGTGAAGGCGGCGGTGGAGCGGGCCGGCGTCGCGGGGGAGGCGGTGGAGCGCATCTACATGGGCTGCGTGCTGCCGGCGGCGCAGGGGCAGGCCCCGGCGCGGCAGGCGGCACTGGGCGCCGGATTGCCGACATCGGTGGAGGCGACCACCGTCAACAAGATGTGCGGATCGGGCATGCAGGCGGCGATCATGGCGAGCGAGGCCATTGCGGCGGGCAGCATCGACATCGCCATTGCCGGCGGCATGGAAAGCATGACCAACGCACCCTATGCGCTGCCCAAGCACCGCGCCGGCGCGCGCATCGGCCATGATCGCGTGATCGACACGATGATGATGGACGGGCTGGAAGACGCCTATGACCGGGGCAAGCCGATGGGCGCCTTCGCCGAGGATGCGGTGCGCGACTATCAGTTCACCCGCGCCGATCAGGAAGCCTTCGCCATTGAAAGCCTGTCGCGCGCCAATGCCGCGATTGCGGGCGGCGCTTTTGTCGATGAAGTGGTGCCGGTGACGGTGCCGGGCCGGGGTGGCGATGTCGTCGTCGCGCAGGACGAACAGCCCGGCAAGTCAAAGCCGGAGAAGATCCCCGGCCTCAAGCCCGCCTTCGCCAAGGATGGCACGATCACGGCCGCCACCTCCGCCTCCATTTCCGATGGCGCGGCGGCGCTGGTGCTGGCGCGTGAAAGCGTCGCGAGGGCAAAGGGGCTGACGATCGAGGCGCGCATCGTCGCGACCGCCGCCCATGCGCATGAGCCTGCGCTGTTCACGACCGCGCCGGTGCCCGCGATCCGCAAGGCGCTGGCCAAGGCGGGCTGGTCGGTCGCGGATGTCGACCTGTTCGAGATCAACGAAGCCTTTGCCGCCGTGTCGATGATCGCGATGCGCGACCTTTCCATTCCGCATGAGAAGGTGAACGTGAATGGCGGCGCGACCGCACTTGGCCACCCCATTGGCGCCAGCGGCGCGCGGATCGTCGCGACGCTCATCGCGGCGCTCAAGGCGCGCGGCCTGAAAAAGGGCGTGGCGGCGCTCTGCATCGGCGGCGGCGAGGCGACGGCCATGGCGGTCGAACTGGTCTGAAAACAGACCCGAAAACAGATTTATATCCAGGGAGAATATGATGGATGTGAAGGGCTTTGCCGCAATCGTGACGGGCGGCGCCTCCGGGCTTGGCGGGGCGACCGCGAAGATGCTGGCGGACAAGGGGGCGAAGGTCGCGATCTTCGACCTGAACGAGGAGGCGGGCGAGGCGGCGGCCAAAGCGATCGGCGGTCTCTTCTGCAAGGTCAATGTGTCGGATGACGAGGGCGTGAGTGCCGGCATCGCCAAAGCGGAAGCCGCCCATGGCGTCGCGCGCATCCTGGTGAACTGTGCCGGCGTCGCGCCCGCGATCAAGACGGTCGGCCGCGACAATGTGGTGCATCCGCTCGATGCCTATCGCCGCTGCATCGAAATCAACCTGATCGGCACGTTCAACATGCTGTCGAAATTCGCCGCGACGCTGGCCGCCGCCGATCCTGTCGGCGAGGAGCGCGGCGTCGTCATCAACACCGCCTCGGTCGCGGCCTTTGACGGGCAGATCGGGCAGGCGGCCTATGCCTCGTCCAAGGCGGGCGTTGCCGGCATGACCCTGCCGGTCGCGCGCGATCTGGCGCAGCTCAAGATCCGGGTGATGACGATCGCGCCCGGCATCTTCTGGACGCCGATGCTGGCGGGACTGCCGCAGGCCGCGCAGGACAGCCTGGGCACGCAGGTGCCGCACCCCAGCCGCCTGGGCAAGCCGGAAGAATATGCGCAGCTGGTGGAAAGCATCATCGCCAATCCGATGCTGAACGGCGAAGTCATTCGTCTGGACGGCGCGATCCGTATGGCGCCGCGCTGAGGGCTGACCTATGAAATGGCTGGGGGGGGACACTCCCGCCCACGCCAAACCGATCCCGATCGCCAGTTGAGAGGCTGAAGGCCCATGACCGAACCCGTCCTTTTTTCGCAGAATGGCAGCGTCGCCACCATCACGCTCAATCGCCCGGATATCGGCAACGCGATCAATCGCGATCTTGCCCTCGCCCTGCTCGATGCGGCGATCCGCTGCGATCAGGACCCTGGCATCCGGGTGGTCGTGCTGACCGGTGCCGGGCGGATGTTCTGCGCGGGCGGCGACGTGTTCCTGATGCAGGCGGCGGGCGATGGGGCCGGGGCGGCGCTCAGCGAGCTGGCCAGTCTTGTGCATATGACGACGACTCGGCTGGCGCGGATGGCCAAGCCGTTGATCTGCGCCGTCAACGGGCCGGCGGCCGGGGCCGGGCTTGGCCTTGGCATCATGGGGGATGTCGTGCTGGCCGGTCAGTCGGCGCATTTCACGGCGGCCTATGGCGGCATCGGCCTGACGCCGGATGGCGGCGCGACCTTCCTGCTGCCCCGCCTGATCGGTTTGCGCCGCGCGCAGGAAATGCTGATCCTCAACAAACGGGTAAGCGCGCAAGAGGGCGAGGCGATCGGCCTTGTCACCCGTACCGTCGACGATGTCGGGTTGATGGATGAAGTCGCGGCCATCGCGGAGCGGCTGGCCGCAGCCCCCATCGCGGCCATCGCCACCGTGCGTTCGCAACTGCTCGGCAGTTTCGGGGCCGGGCTGGAAACCCAGCTAGAACTGGAAGCGCGCGGCATTTCCGCCGCCGCCGCCGGGCCGGAGGGGCGGGAGGGCGTCGCCGCCTTCAACGAAAAGCGCAAGCCCGATTTCACGTCGCATTGCTGAAGCGCGCATCCGCCACGGTTTCTCGATGGCGGCATGGCGGATTTGCTATCGCTCACGCGTTCACACAGCCGGCAGGCAGGCGTCAGGCTTTGCCCAGGCGGGAGTGCGGACATGAAGCGGATCAATGGGTTGCCGGGACGGGGGGTGCCGGATCGGCGGACAGCTTTTCTCGTGGCGCGGGGCGCAGGCGCGCTGACCGCACTCGCGCTGGTCCTGGCCGCACCCGCAGCCCTGGCGCAGGCGCCCGCCGCCGCCGGCACCGCACAGGCCAAGGGCGTATCGGGCCAGCGGATCGAGGGCTTCATCCCGATTATCTGGGACGCTGCCAAGGGCAAGGTCTATCTGGAGATCGGCAGCTTCGGCGAGGACATCCTCTATTATGTCTCCGCCGCGACGGGGGGCGGATCGGTGGAGCTGCCCTTCGACCGCGGGATCATGAACACCGCCGTCATCCATTTCGAGAGGGTCGGCAAGAAGGTTCTTGTTACCGATATCAACACCGATTTCCGTTCGCTCAGCGGGGACGCCGCCCATGCCCAGGGCGTGGCCGATTCCTTCCCCACCTCCGTGCTGGCCTCGTTGCCGATCGAACAGGAGGCGGGCGGCAAGGTGATCGTGGACGCGACGGCGCTGTTCATGCGCGACGCCGCCGGGATCGAGGCGACGCTGAAGCGTGCCAATCAGGGCAGCTTCAAATTCGATGCGAACCGCAGCGCCTTCTACACCAAGCATCTGAAGGCTTTCCCCGAGAATAGCGAGATCGAGACGATCTCGACCTTCTCCGCCGATGGCCCCGGCGCGCTCGTCCGCAACGTCACGCCCGATCCGACCGCGCTCACCATGCGCATCCACCACAGCTTCCTCAAGGCGCCCACCGGCTATACCCCGCGCGCGGCGGACCCGCGCATCGGCGTGAGCGCATTGCGCTTCCAGGATTATTCCCGGCCGGTCAACGAAGGGCCGGAAACCACATGGATCACTCGCTGGCGGCTGGAAAAGCAGGACCCTTCGGCGGCGATGAGCCCGCCCAAGAAGCCCATCATCTTCTATTTCGATCCCGCCATTCCCGCGCCCATCCGCCATGCGATGAAACAGGGCCTGCTGTGGTGGAACGCATCGTTCGAGGCAGCCGGCTTCATCAACGCGATCGAGGCGAAGGACGCCCCGGCGGACATGGACCCGGAGGATATCCGCTATGCCTATGTCCAGTGGATCAACCGCGACGAGCGCGGCTTTTCCAGCGGCGGCACCTATCGCGATCCGCGCACGGGCGAAATCCTGGGGTCCAAGACGCGGATGGACACCCACCGCATCCGCACCATCGCCAATTATTGGGATGCCTATATGGGTGGCCTGCCCGGCGACGGCACCGGCATCACCGTGGCCGACCCCAATCTGCTCGCGCCCAATGGCATCACCGGCATGCCGGATGGGCAGCGGGACATGCTGCTGCTGCGCCAGGCGCTGCTGACCGCGCATGAGCTGGGCCATGCGCTCGGCTTCGGCCATAATTTCGCCTCCAGCCTCAACGATCGCGCGTCGGTGATGGAATATCCCACGCCGCGCGTGAAGGTGGCGAACGGCAAGCTCGACCTGTCCGACAGTTTCATGAAGCAGATCGGCGCCTATGACACGTCGATGGTGCGTTATTCCTACACGCCCTTCGCATCCTCCGGCGAGAAGCCGGGGCTGGACGGGGTGATCGCCGACATGCGCGCCAAGGGGCTGCTTTATGTGCCGGACAGCGATCCGCGCTGGACCTGGTATGACGACCGCGCGACCCCGACCGAGAATCTGAGCGAGGCGATGGCCGCGCGCAGGATCATGCTCGACCATTATGGCCCGGACATGCTGCTGCCGGACGAGCCGATCGGTGCGCTGCGCAATGTGCGGCTGTGGATGGCCTATCTGCACCATCGCTATGCGATTGAATCGGCGGTCAAATATATCGGCGGCCTCTATACCAACATCACCGTGAAGGGCGAGGCGATGCCCGCCACGCAGTTCATCCCCGGCGCGCTGCAGAAGGATGTGCTGGGGCTGCTGATGGACGCGATCGAGCCGGCCAATCTTGCCCTGCCCGAAAGCCTGCTGGCGCAGCTGACGCCCGATCCGGGCAAGAATCTGGAAGACCTGTCGAAGGACGATGTGTTCGACCAGCTGCGCGCCGCGCGCATCCTTTCCGCGCTGGTGCTGGAGCCGCTGTTCGATGGCGACCGCGCCGCGCGGCTGGTGGCGATCGGCGCGCGCCAGAGCGATGCCGTCACCCTGCCGCAGATGGTCGACGCGGTCATGGCACATACGTGGAAGGCAGGCGGAGACAGCACGACCGCCATGAAGGCGCTGCGCCGCGTGACGCAGGAAGTGGCGCTGGAATCGATGATGATCCTGGGTGCGGACGACGATACCTCGGCGGAAGCGCGGGCCTATGTTCTGGACCAGATCGCCCAGCTCGGGGAATCGCTCAAGTCGCGCAAGGACAGCGACCCGCTGACCGCCGCCTTCTATCGCCAGACCGCGCGGACCATTGCCACCTATCTGGAAGACCCCAAGGCCCATGCGCCCAAGACGTCATCCTCGCCCTGGGGCAGCGGCCCGCGCTCCCGCTTCCCGCAGCCGCCCGGACCGCCTCTGGGCTGATCGGTCCTAGCCGATCGGCGTCCAGAAGCGACCGCGCCGCACGTCGAGGTCGCACAGCCCCGATAGCCCGGTGATATGGGCGTAGCGGCGGATGCGCGCGCGATAATCCGGCGCGTCCGGATCGGCGAAGTCCCAATGCGGCGGATTGAAGGTGGACACGCCGTTGACGGTCGGCCTGGCGAACCATTGGGCAAGGACCATGGCGTCGACATTATGGGCGTAGATCCGGTCGCCCTCGGGATCGAGCGGGGCATAGCCATGGGGCCGGGTCGACGTGACGGCGAAGGCCCGGCAAGCGGGCGGCGGCGCGGGGATGGCGGCGATCATCGCCAGTTGCTCCGCCTTGTCCAGTTGTACCGGCGCGGTCAGGCTGACCTGTTCGCCCAGCAGCAGCGCGGCGAGCGTGAGGGCCAGCGTGCGGCGGGGCATCCGCGCCAGCATCATCGTCACCAGCATGATCGCAGGGACCAGCAGCAGGATGTTGAAGCGGCCCAGCACGCGGATGCCGCTTGCGCCGGGGATGGTGGCGTGGATGATCCGCCACAGGCTGAAGCCGAACAGGTTGAAGATCAGCAGCCATGACAGCAGTAGCGCGGCCCCGATCCACGCATAGGCAGGGCCGTCCTTCCGGTCGCGCACCTGCCGCCATGCCGCGCCCAGCGCCAGCAGGAACAACAGCAGCGGCATGCCGAAAATACGGTCGCGATGGGCCTGGAGCCCCGGCAGGATCGTCTCGCGCAGCCATTGCACCGGCGCCCCCCAGACGATGTTGCCGGGCACGACATTGACATAATCGAACAGGGTGAAGCTGGTCCAGCCGACCGCGCCATAGCCATGCGCCCCGGTCTCCGCCATTTTCGGCAGATAGACGAGCAGGAAAGGGGTCAGCAGGAATATCCCCATGCCCGCAATGGCGATGATCGGCGCGCGGCATTGCCACAGCGCAGCGCCCAGCCCACGCATGCCGGCGCGTCCGCTCATGACGAACGCCGCGCCCGACAGCAGTAGGAGATACAGGCCGAAGAACCAGGCAAGATAGAAGGCGGTGCTGATCCACAAGGCGAAGAGCGCCGCGAAGCCCGCGCCCCATGCCAGCGTCGCCGCGCGGCGGCGGGCGATCAGCGCCTCGCCCGCGCGCCAGGCGAGCAACGCCGCCCATGGCACGAAGGCGACCGTGAAAAGCTGCCCATGATTGGCGTGCTGCAGCGTCAGGTCCGCGACGGTGAACAGCGCCGCGCCGAACAGGCTCCACTCCTTGCCCACGGCGCAGCACCGCCGCAGCAATGCCAGCATGCCGAAGAAGCCCGCAAGTTTCATCGCCGCATGGGTCAGCTCCGCCGCGCCCAGCAGCGACAGGCCCATGGCCCGCCCGGCGGCATGGATCATCCCGTAAAGCAGATAGCCGTCATTATAGCCCAGCGTGTCCGCCGCCGGATGGAAATAGGCAGTGGTGTTCCACGCCTCCTTGCCCGCCAGCACATTGCCCCAATGCTGCATGATCGCGATCTCGATCATGCCGTCATAGCGGTCGCCGAACAGATGGGTGAAACCCTGCGCGATCTGGAAGCGGTAGAAAAAGGCCAGCGACAGGGCCGCCACCGCCGCCGTCAGCACCGCGTCCACCCAGCATCTGCCCGTCCGCACGGGCGTGCGGTCCTCGGTCAGGGGCAGCGCGATGTCCATGGATGCGGCGGCCGGATCAGCGCGTCTTGCGCCAGGTGAACAGGCTGCCCATCACATAGTTCCAGACGGAGCCGACCACGGCGCCCGCAGCGCCCGCCACCCACCAGCTTTCCTGACGGGCGAACAGCGCCGTGCCCACGCCCACATTGGCGACTGCGCCAAGGCTGCACACCGCATAGAAGCTGAGCAATCCGCCAAGGAAGCCCCAGCCGGTCAGCCGCCTGTCGCGATAGGTGAGGCGGTTGTTGAGGATGAAGTTGAACGTCATCGCGACCAGTACGGCGATCGCCTGCCCCATGTCGAAGCGCAGGCCCAGCCCCCGGGTCGTGAGCGCGAGGATCGACAGATGCACGCCGAGGCCCAGCGCCCCGATCGTCCCGAACATGATGAAGCGCACGGGCACCCAGCGGCCGATGGATTTTTCCAGCAGCAGTTCCAGATATTCCAGCGCCACAAGGCTGTCGAGCTTGCTTTCCCCGGCATCGCGGGTGCGGAATTCATAGGGGATTTCGGCGACGTTCAGTGGGCGAGGGGCAGACGCCACCAGATCCAGCAGCACCTTGTAGCCGATGCCCGACACCTGCGGCACCGCCTCCAGCAGCACCTCGCGGCGGAGCATGAAGAAGCCGCTCATCGGATCGCTCAGCGGCGTCTTGACGATGGCGGAGGCAAGGCGGGTGGCCGCGCGGCTGATGCGGGCCCGGCTGGCGCTCCACTGGCCGATGGAGCCGCCGCCGGCATAGCGGGTGCCGACCGCCAGTTCATGGCCGCCATGGGTGATGGCGTCGAGCATCTCCGGCAGGATGCGCTCGTCATGCTGCAGGTCCGCGTCGATCACGGCGACCACTGGTGCGGTGCTGGCCAGCATCCCCTCCATCACCGCCGAAGACAGGCCACGGCGGCCGAAACGGCGGATCAGGCGGATGCGGCGGTCGCTCTGGGCCAGACGGGTGAGGATATCGGGCGTGCCGTCGCCGGAGCCATCGTCGACGAAGATCGCTTCCCATTCGACATCGGCCAGCGCGATCGCCAGCCGCTCGAACAGGCGAGTTACATTGTCACGCTCGTTGAGCGTCGGAATCACGACCGTCAATTCCAGCGCGCGATCGGGCTGGATGGTCAGAAGATCGGGTGCGAAATGGCGCATCTTGGTCCCCGGCAGGCGTCAGGGGACGGAAACTGGCACCCAAGGCCCTAAGATATGGTGAAGAGGGGGTTAAATGCGGGCCGTTGCTCGATCCTTCACCGTCACCCCTGCCTTCGCGGGGGTGACGATCAGAACGTAACCCTAGAGCATTTTCCAGTCAGACGGGATCATCTGACGACTCGGAAAATGCGGAAAACAAAAGATAAATAGAGCATGGTCCGATTCAATCTGATCGGATCATGCTCTAGTCATGCACCTTGCCGCGCAGGCTCTTGACCGTCGAACGCTTGGCCTTGCCGTCCATCCTCCTCGATTTGGCGGCTTTGGAGGGCTTGGTGGGCTTGCGCTTTTTCGGGATGAAGGTCGCCTCGCGGATCAGGTCGAGGAGCCGGTCGCGCACTTCCTGGCGATTGAGCAGTTGCGACCGGGAGCCCTCGCTGCGCAGCACCAGAACCCCCTCGCGGGTCAGCCGGCTGCCGGCGAGCGCGGCAAGCCGTGCCTTGACCATGTCCGGCAGATTGGGGGAATTGGCGACATCGAAGCGTAGCATCACGGCGGAATCGGTCGTATTGACATGCTGCCCGCCCGCGCCGCCGGACCGGGTGAAGCTTTCTTCTATTTCTTCGCTATCGATGCTGATCGAGCGGGTGACGGGAATGGACGGCATGGCGCATTCCTAGACCGTAGCTTCGCCCAGTGCCGCCAGATCGTCCGCGGTGAAGCCGGCGGAGGTGAAGCTGTCCGGCAGGGGCGCGGTCGCCGCGACCGGCGGCTTGCCGTCGCGCGCGATGGACAGGGAGAGGGCGTGGAGCAGCATCGGGCCCTCTCCGTCGCCATAAACGGGGTCGCCGGCGATCGGGAAGCCCAGCCCCTCCAGCGCATGCACGCGGATCTGGTGGGTGCGGCCGGTGGCGGGCATGAAGGCGACCAGCGCGCGGCCGTCCCGCTCCGCCAGCACCTGCCAGCGGGTGCTGGCCGGCTTGCCCTTCTTGACGTCGGGCACCATGCGCCAGCCCTGTTCGGCGCTGGAAACCTTGTGCAGCGGCAGGTCGACCGTGCCGCCCTGCGCCTGCGGCACGCCGGTCAGCACCGCGACATAGACCTTCTCCACCGTGCCGGCCTCGAACGCGGCGGCGAAGCGCTTGTGCGCCTTGGGGTTGCGGGCGAGCAGCAGGCACCCGCTGGTGTCGCGGTCCAGCCGGTGGACGGCCAGCGGCCAGCGCTTGAAGCCGAAGGCCAGCGCGTCCAGATGATTTTCCAGGCTGAGCGCGCCGTCGCGCGGGGGATCGACCGGCAGGCCCGCGGGCTTGTCGATGATGATGGCTTCACCATCGATGAAGAGCACGCGTTCGGAAAGCAGGGCCACAGGCGGGTCGGTCCTTTTCATGGAGAATTGACGTCGGTCCCGGTTGCTATAGAGCATTTTCCCGCCGGATGTCTTCATCCGGCGGCTCGGAAAATGCGGAAAACAAAAGGCAAAGGCGGCATGGCCGGATTCCATCCGATCGGATCATGCTCCAGGCACCCGGCATGGACGAGGGACGTGGCGTGAAGACCGGATCGAGGGGGCAGGATATGGCAAGCGAGGCCGGTGGCGGACAGGTTGCCCCAACCTCCGTCGATCCAGCCCCCGTCGATCTTGGTTCCGTCGATCCAGCCTCTGTCGATTTTGCTCTCGCCGATCCTGCCCCCATCCATGCCACCGCCGTCGATCCCGCCCCGGCCACCGCCCCTTGCGGCCCGTTCGCGCCGGTCGATGCGCGGATGGACTGGGTGGACGCCGCGCGCGGCATCGGCATCCTTGCCGTGGTGGTGGGCCATGTGTGGATGCGCGGCGCCCCGCATCATCTGGCCTATGCCTTTCACATGCCCTTCTTCTTCCTGCTGTCCGGCTGGCTGTGCGTGCGGGCGCGGCCGCCGCTCGCCTTTGCCCGGCGGCAGGTCGCGCAGCAGATGCCGGGCTATGTCGCCTATCTGCTGATGGTGCTGGCCGCCGATCTGCTGATCGAGGGCGCGCGCGGGCATCGCCCGATCTTCCACCACTGGCCGCAGGACATCGTGCCGCTGATGCTGGGCGGGACTTGGCTGGGCGGGCCGTTCACGGTGTTCTGGTTCGTGCCCTGCCTGGTCGTCGCGCGGATCGTGCAGAATGCCCTGCTGGCGCGCTGGCCCGACATGCTGTCGCGACCATGGCTGGGGATCGCGCTGGCCAGCCTTGCGCTCGGCTATGGCGCGGGGATGGTGACGGGGTCTTCACCGCTGGGGCTGCTCACCGTGCCGATGGCGCTGTTCCTGCTGTGGGCCGGTGGGGCATGGCGGGCGGCGGGATGGCGGCGATGGCAGCTTGTGCTGCTGGTGCCGGCGGCGGCGGCGAGCTTTCTGCTGTTCCCGGCGGTGAACATGAAGGCGGCCGATTATGGCTGGCCGGTGGCCTCCGTCGCGGGGGCGGTGGCGATTGCCTTCCTGCTGATGCGCGCGGCGCGCCTGCCCGTGCTGGATGTGGCGCCGCTGCGCCTGCTGGGCCGGGCGTCGCTGGTCATCATGTACCTGCATGTGCCCGTCATCCATTATCTGACGCCCTATGCGGGCAGGCCGGTGCTGGCGGTGCTGGCGACGCTGTTGCCGCTGGGGGCATGGTGGCTGTTCGGCCGTACCCGCTTCACGCGCCGGCTGCTGCTGGCGCAGGGGTAAAGGGGAGAGCCCCCAGGGCATTCCCGCCGCTGGTGGGGGGCGCGGCGGGAATGCGCGCGGTGGGGGACCGCGCTGGATGGGGAAAGAATGGCGCCGCAGTCCTTCACGTCGACGCCATTCTCCCCGGTGGATGCCCGGTGCGACCCAGGGCTCCCATGCTCTGACGGCGCGCGCGCCGCTTATCCGTACACCTTCATCGCGACCTCGGCGATGCGGCGGCCCTGATAGCGGGCGCCGTCCAGTTCCGCCTGGCTCGGCTGGCGGCTGCCATCGCCGCCGGCGATGGTGGTGGCACCATAGGGCGCGCCGCCGACGACTTCTTCATGACCCATCTGGCCGGCATAGCCATAGTCCAGGCCGACGATGGTCATGCCGAAGTGGAGCAGGTTGGTGATGATCGAGAACAGCGTCGTCTCATTGCCGCCATGCTGGCTGCCCGAGGAGGTGAAGGCGCCGCCGATCTTGCCGTTCAGCGCGCCGCGCGCCCACAGGCCGCCGGCTTGATCGAGGAAGGCGGCAAGCTGGCTGGACATCCGGCCGAAGCGGGTGCCGGTGCCGACGACGATCGCGTCATAATGCTCAAGGTCGGCCACGGCCGCGACGGGCGCTTCCTGGTCCAGCTTGAAGTGATTGTTGCGCGCGATCTCCTCGGGCACGGTTTCGGGCACGCGCTTGATGTCGACGGTGGCGCCGGCTTCGCGCGCGCCCTCGGCAACGGCCTTCGCCATCGTCTCGATGTGACCATAGGTGGAATAATAGAGAACCAGAACCTTTGCCATGATGATGCTCCTTTGCAGGCTGTGATGTTGAAGAAGGGGGTGCCGCCCGCGCCAAGTCAGGGAGGGGGGAGGTGGCGCGGGCGACAAGGGGGCAGGGGAGGGAAGCAGGGGTTATTCGCTGTCCACCAAAACGATCTCGCTATCCTCGATCGCGGTGATGGTGATGGGCGCCCCGCCGGTCAGGGCCGCGCCGTCCCGCGTCTCGATCGTCTCGCCGTCGACGGTGATCCTGCCGGTGGCGGGCACCAGGTAGATGTGGCGTCCGACCGCGCTGTCATGCGTCACGCTCTCGCCGGCCTTCAGCGTGCCGCCCAGCAGCCGGGCATTGGCGCGGATGCGCAGCGCTTCCCTGTCCTCGTCGAAGCCGCTGGCCAGCACCGCCAGCCTGCCCGAGCGCGCGTCCTTCGGGAAGGGGCGTGCGCCCCAGCATGGCGTGCCGCCGCGCTCGCGGGGATGAATCCAGATCTGGAAGAGCGTGGTGTCCTCATCCTCCAGATTATATTCGGCATGGCGCACGCCGCTGCCCGCGCTCATCACCTGAACGTCGCCCGCCGCCGTGCGGCCCTGATTGCCCAGGCTGTCCTGATGCGTGATGGCGCCGGTGCGGACATAGGTGATGATCTCCATGTCGGCATGGGGATGCGGAGGAAAGCCGGTGCGCGGCGCGATCCTGTCGTCATTCCACACGCGGATCGCGCCCCAGCCCATGCGGGCGGGATCATGATAGTCCGCGAAGGAAAAATGATGCCGGGCGTCGAGCCAGCCATGGTCGGCATGGCCCAGCGAGGCGAAGCTGCGCCGATCGACGCGGGTGCCAACGGTCTCCATGAGAAACGGTCCTTTGTGCGTGGCCTTTGTGGGCGCGAAAACGATCGGGGTCGCCGATGCGGTTTCGCCTTGCATGGGCATAAAATAGGCAGCAGGATCGTTTCGAAAACAGGCAGTGTCGAAACGGATTGTTTCCCCATGAGATTACCGGATTTCGAGGCTTGGGCGATGTTCGCCGCCGTGGTGGAGCATCGCAGTTTCACCGACGCGGCCAAGGCGCTCAGCGTGTCCAAGGCGACGGTATCCAAGGCCGTCACCCGGCTGGAGCAGCATCTGGACACCAGCCTGTTCAGCCGCACCAGCCGCCGCCTGGCGCTGACCGAAAGCGGCAAGCGGCTGGCCGATCATGCTGCGCGGATCATGGGCGAGGGGATGGCGGCGGAAGAGGCCGCGCGCGACGAAACCGCCGACCTCGTCGGCATCGTCCGCCTGGGCGCGCCCATGACCTTCGGCCTCAAGCGGGTCGCGCCGCTGCTGGCCGATTTCATGGCGCAATATCCGGGCGTGAATGTCGACCTGCATTTGTCGGACGAGCGGATCGACATTGTCGAAATGGGGCTGGATGCCACGCTGCGCATCGCCGACATGCCCGACAGCTCGCTGCGCGCGCGGCGGCTGGCGGATGTGGCGGCGCATTTCGTCGTCGCCCCCGCCTATCTGGCGGCACGCGGCACGCCGACCCACCCGTCCGACCTCGGCGCCCATGATTTCCTGTGCTATGCCAATATACCCACGCCCGATGTGCTGCGATTGCGCGGGCCGGGGGGGCAGCAGCTGGTCGTGCAGCTCAAGGCGCGGCTGTTGACCAACAGCGGCGAGGCGATGCTCCCCGCGCTGCGGCAGGGCATCGGCATCGCCCTGCTGCCGGATTTCATCATCGGGGACGATCTGGCGGAGGGGACGCTGGTGGAAATCCTGCCCGACTGGCGGCCGCCGCCCTTCGGCCTGCATCTGGTGACGCCGCCCTCGCGCCTGCGGCCGGCCCGCGTGCAGGCGCTGCTGGATTTCCTGATCGCCCGCCACGGTTGCTGACAGGTCGGCCGGCATGCCGGCCGACCCTGGAGCAGGGTCCGATCGGATTGGATCATGCTCTATTCGTCTTTTGTTTTCCGTCTGCTCCCAGGCGCCAGCTGAGTCCGCCCGACTGGAAATCCGCTAGAGCATTTTCAAATTGACCGTTTACGGTCAATGGCTCGGAAAATGCGACAACAAAGGACGAGAGCGTTTTCGCTCATAGTGAAAACGCTCTAGCAGGTGGGCGGCGCATAGCCTTCGGCGGCCGTCGCCTTGCCATCCTTGCCGATGCTGTAGCGCACGGTGCCGCCCGGCGACCCCTGATAGATCATGTCGAACCGCTGGCCCTTGCGCACCGGCATGATCCTGCCAGTGACGCTGCTGTGGGCCTCGCCGGCATCGGCGACCGCGCCGCCATTGTCATAGCTGACCGGGATGGCCTCCGCCATCAGCAGGGGCTTGTCCGGGGTCAGCGCCACCAATGTCATGCTGGAACAGCTATAGCCCTGCCAGGTGCCGCCGCCGCTGGCCGCGATGACCGGCACGGGCATCAGGTCTTCCCGGATCTGCCAGTCGGGCGGTGCGCCCCAGCTGCCGCCGCCGATCATGTCGGGCCAGCTGCCGGCCGGCTCGAAGCCCTTTTCGCCGACGTTCAGGTAACGGATTTCCAGCGCGCCCGAACAGCCATGGCAATCGCCGTCCCGCACCGGGTTGAGCAGCACCCAGCGGCCGTCGATCCGCCGCAGGCTGGGCGTCATGTCGGCATCTCCGGCCTGGGCCATCACTCCCGCCGCCTTCATCGCCAGCGCCAGCCGCTCGGCAGGGGGCAGGGTTTCGGGTGCAAAGGCTGCCGGCTGCCCGGCCGCGGGGGATGCCGCTGCCCCGCTGCGCGCCGGCGTGCCCTCATTGTCCGGGACGGGCGATGAGCATGAGGACAGCAGCACCGCCAATGCGACGGGCGCCAGCGCAGGGGCCGTGATGCGGCGCTGCACGAATCGGCAAAAGGCCACGATGTTTCCTTATATGCTGATGCAGTTGTTCGATCCGGGATGGCGTGCGCCGACAGGCATACACGGCAAGGCAGGATGTTTCCGTCATCGAAATTATATTGACTCGTGAAACATGAACAGCGGCATTTCATCTCACCATAGCATGTAAAGTTCCACGACTCGCCTGTTTACGCCGGTTAGAGAAAAATTAACCTTTTGCGTTCACAACTGGTTTGGTTAATAGATGCGAACGGCTGTGGCATCCGACAGGGGCCGCGTTGGGGGCAACCGGGCGTAGCTGTTGGGGTGAAAACAAGGGGCTGGCATAATGCGCGTGCTGCTGATCGAAGACGAACCGACGACCGCAAAGGCCATTGAGCTGATGCTGACGACCGAGGGTTTCAACGTCTATACGACGGACCTGGGCGAGGAAGGCCTCGACCTGGGAAAGCTGTATGACTACGACATCATCTGTCTCGACCTGAACCTGCCGGACATGCACGGCTATGACGTGCTGAAGAAGCTGCGCGCGGCCAAGGTGCAGACACCCGTGCTCATCCTGTCCGGCATTGCGGAGATGGACAGCAAGGTCCGCTCCTTCGGCTTCGGCGCCGACGATTATGTGACCAAGCCCTTCCATCGCGAGGAACTGGTGGCGCGCATCCATGCCGTCGTCCGCCGCTCCAAGGGCCATTCGCAGTCGGTCATCCGCACCGGCAAGCTCGCCGTCAACCTGGACGCCAAGACCGTGGAAGTGGACAGCAACCGCGTCCACCTGACCGGCAAGGAATATGCGATGCTGGAGCTGCTCTCGCTCCGCAAGGGCACCACGCTGACCAAGGAAATGTTCCTGAACCACCTCTATGGCGGCATGGACGAACCCGAACTCAAGATCATCGACGTGTTCATCTGCAAGCTGCGCAAGAAGCTGGCGCTGGCCTGCGGCGGCGAAAATTATATCGAGACCGTCTGGGGCCGCGGCTATGTGCTGCGCGACGAGGACGACGCCATGGAGCCCGAAATCCGCGTCGCCTGACGCTGCATATGGGGCAGTCCAGAATCTACAGGCTTCCGAACGGGGCACAGGAAAGGCCGGTATTCCAGGGGGGAATGCCGGCCTTTTCATCTTGGCGTTTCGTCAGCCCTCGCCCATCGCCACGAATGCCGATGGCGCAAGCGCCATGGCACGGGTAGAAGGGCGCCATGGCTGAGATCATCAATCTGAGGCAGGCCCGCAAGGCCAAGGCACGCGCGGACGCCGCCAGGGCCGCCGCCGCCAACCGCGCCAAATTCGGCCGCACAAAAGCCGAAAAGCAGGCCGCCGAAAGAGAAAACGCCGCCCGCGCGAAGCTGTTGGATGGGGCCAGCCTGAACGACAAGGATTGATGGTCTGGGGATGGCCGGACCAGCCTGCAAGATGTTGCGGTACTGTGTCTGTTTGCGAGCGGTAGCCGCCTATTCGCACCGTCACCCTGAACATGTTTCGGGGTCCATTTCGTCAAATGAAACCCGGGCTCGCGGGGCGTAATGGATGCTGAAACACATTCAGCATGACGCAGATGGGATCGTCCGCAATCCACCCTCTACCGTCATGCCGGACTTGATCCGGCATCCATTGGCTCGGCGGCCCCCTGTTCTCGCAGCGTTTGCGCTCATAGATCCCGGATCGGGTCCGGGATGACGAAATTGGGTGGAAGGGATGAGAACCGGACCGTCCACTTCCCACCCAAAGCCACAAACCGTCCGTCCCCCCCTATAACTTTGGCAACGTCACCCCGCGCTGGCCCATATATTTGCCCGCGCGGTCGGCATAGCTGGTTTCGCATGGCTCGTTGCCCTGCAGGAACAGGAACTGGCAGGCGCCTTCGTTGGCGTAGATGCGCGCGGGGAGCGGGGTGGTGTTGGAGAATTCCAGGGTCACATGGCCTTCCCAGCCCGGCTCCAGCGGGGTCACGTTCACGATGATGCCGCAGCGGGCATAGGTCGACTTGCCGAGGCAGATGACCAGCACGTCGCGCGGCACGCGGAAATATTCCACCGTGCGGGCCAGGGCGAAGCTGTTGGGCGGGATGATGCAGCAGTCGGTCTTGCGGTCGACCAGGCTCTTGCCGTCGAAATTCTTGGGGTCCACCACGGCGCTGTCGACATTGGTGAAGATCTTGAACTCGTCCGCCACCCGCGCGTCATAGCCATAGGAGGAGAGGCCGTAGCTGATGCAGCCGTCGCGCTTCTGCGTCTCCACGAACGGCTCGATCATGCCGTGCTCCTGCGCCTGGGTGCGAATCCATTTGTCCGACAGGATTGCCATCGCTTCAGTTCCCCTGGTTTTTCTTGTTCGGCCCGATGCCGAGATTGGCCGGGCCGAAGGCATGCGGCAGCAGCTGCGCCAGCCTGTGTTCCACCACCGCGTCGCCGCGCACCGCCGCGCAGTGGATGGCGAGCGTGCGGCCGGCCATCTGCTCCGCCTCGTTCATCACCTGCCGGCAGCGGCCGCAGGGACTGACGACGACATCGTCGCCCGACCCGTCCATCGGCGCGCCGACCACCGCGATCGCCGCCACGTCCGCCAGCCGCCCGGCGGCGTTGACGCTCGCCAGCGCCACGGTTTCAGCGCAGAGCGACAGGCCGTAGCTGGCATTTTCGAAATTGCTGCCGGTCACGATGCTGCCGTCGGTCAGCCGCACCGCCGCGCCCACGGCAAAGCGGCTATAGGGCGCATGGGCATGGCCCCGCGCGGCGCGGGCGCGCGCCACAAGGGCGGCGGTTTCGGGCGGGATGCCATTTTCAGGCGAAGGGCCGTTTTCAGGCGAAAAGGACGGGCTGTCGGTCATGGCGCAACCACATCCCATTCCACCGGCTTTTCCACGCCGTCAAGCCGCCGCATGTTCGAAGCGGTCCACATCACCCAGGGGTGGGCGGCATAATCGGGGGCCAGGAAATTCCCCTCCAGCCACAGCGTGCGGTTGATGCCGCTGCCGATGTCGTAGCTGGCGTCGAACGCCCTGGAGACGCGCAGCAGCGCGGGCTTGCCGGCATGACCCTCGATCAGGTTGAGGAAGGTGTTGAGTTCGGACAGCAGCGCGTCGCGGCTGGGGCGCGTCGCGCAGCCGGGCTCGAAATCCAGCCGCACCACGGGGGGCAGGGCGGCATTGTCGCGCGGCACCGTGGTCATGAACAGGGTCGCCTGATCGGCGGCATTGCGGCACAGGCTGAACAGATGTTCGGCGCCATAGCGCAGCCCCGCCGCCCGCGCCCCGGCCCAGTTCGCGGCAAAGGCGGGGTCGCGCCGGTCGGAACCCGTGGAGGCGCGGACATAGACGAAATCGGCCTGCCGCACGCGCACCGTGCCCCAGTCGATCGTGCCGCTGGCCGCGCTCACGGAAAGGCCCTGCACCGGATAGGTCTCCCGCGAGGGGGTCCAGTAACCGGCGTAGATCCACGCCGCCAGCGCCGCGAGCGCCAGCCCCGCAACGGGGATCGCCAGGCGCAGCAACTGCGCCCCGGCACCGCGCCGGCCATACGGCTTATAGGGGCTCATGCCTTGATATGCAGTACGCACAGTAGCGTGAAGAGGCGGCGGGCGGTGTCGAAATCCACGTCGATCTTGCCCTGCAGCCGCTCCTTCAGCATCTCCGCCGCGTCGTTGTGGATGCCGCGCCGGGCCATGTCCACCGTCTCGATCTGTTGCGGGGTCGACGACCGGATCGCCTGATAATAGCTGTCGCAAATGGCGAAATATTCGCGGATCGGGCGGTGGAAACGGCCCATCCCCATGATGATCCCTTCCAGGAAGCTGCCGTCTTCCCGCGAAATCTCGATCATCAGCCGCCCGTCCTCCACGCGCAGCCGCACGCGATAGGGGCCGGCATAGCCATCCTCATGATGCCGCTCGGGCCGGAAATAATTCTCTTCCAGCAGGTCCAGCATGGCGACGCGCCGCTCCTGCTCGATATCGGCATTGCGCCGGATGATCGTTTTTTCATCCAGCTCGATGTCTATGATGCGCGGGTCAGCCATGTTCGCCTCTGTCCCTGCGTTGCCTGCACGGAAAGATCAAGCATTAGAGCGGTCGGCCGACGGCGTCAGCCCGGCTTATCCACAGCTGCGTGCGGTCGTTTCCGCCTTGCCGCTTGCACACCCCCCCGCAAGCCCGGCATTATGGGGGGATGGCCGAACTCAAGATGCTGTCTCCCGCGCCCGACCAGGCACCCACCGAACTGCCCCGCAATGTGGAGGCGGAAGCCGCGCTGCTGGGCGCGCTGATGATCGACAACCGAATCGCGGAAGACGTGCAGATCAGGCTGCGCGCCGAGCATTTCTTCGAACCGCTGCACGGCCGCATCTATGACGCGGTGCTGAAGCTGCTGGACCGGAACATGGTCGCCAATCCGGTGACGCTGAAACCCATGCTGGAGCAGGACCCGGCGCTGAAGGAGCTGGGCGGCCCGGCCTATCTGGTGCAGCTGACCGGCAATAACGCCGCGCTGATCGGCGCGCGCGACTTCGCCCAGCAGATATTCGACCTCGCCCTGTTGCGCGAGCTGGTGGGCGTGGGGCGGGAACTCGTCACCAATGCGCTCGACACCAGCGAGGATGTCGATCCCCGCGCCCAGATCGAGGCGGCGGAAGTCGCGCTCTACAAGGTGTCGGAGGGGGAGAGCGAGACCGGATCGGTCAAGAGCTTCCTGGCCGCCTCCACCATGGCGATGCAGGTGGCCGAACGCGCGCTCAACAGCGGCGGCCATGTCTCGGGCATCACCACCGGCATCAACAGCCTGAACGAGAAGATCGGCGGCCTGCACAACAGCGATCTCATGATCCTGGCCGGGCGTCCGGGCATGGGCAAGACCTCGCTTGCCACCAACATCGCCTATAATGCTGCCTCCCGCTGGGTCAGGGACAATGCGGCGGGCATCGCGCCGGAGAAGAATCTGGGTGCGAAGACGGCCTTTTTCAGCCTGGAAATGTCGGCGGACCAGCTGGCGACCCGCGTGCTGGCCGAACAATCGGGGATCAGCGGCGAATCGCTGCGCATGGGCAAGATCAGCCGGCAGGATTTCCAGAACCTCTCCCGCGCCGCCCGCGACCTGCAGGATCTGCCGCTGTTCATCGACGATACGCCGGGCCTCACCATCGCCGCGCTGCGCACCCGCGCGCGCCGCCTGAAGCGCCGCCACGATATCGGCTTCATCGTTGTCGACTATCTCCAGCTGCTGCAGGGCACGGGCAAGGCGGGCGACAATCGCGTGAATGAGATTTCGGAAATCTCGCGCGGCCTGAAGACTCTGGCGAAGGAACTGCATCTGCCCGTGCTGGCGCTCTCCCAGCTCAGCCGTGCGGTGGAACAGCGCGAGGACAAGCGCCCGCAGCTGTCCGACCTGCGCGAATCCGGCTCGATCGAGCAGGATGCGGACATGGTGTGGTTCGTGTTCCGCGAGGATTATTATGTCGCCGCCAAGGAACCGGGGAACAAGGAAGGCCCCGAGCACCAGCAATGGGCCGAGGAGATGGAGCGCATCTACGGCCTTGCCGAAGTGATCGTCGCCAAGCAGCGCCACGGCTCCACCGGCCGTATCCGCATGAAGTTCGACGCGCGGATCACCCGCTTTTCCGATCTTGCCGAAGGCAGCTATCTGGAAGACCTGGAATAGGCGGGCGTCGGCGGGCGGTGTGGGGAAATCGCGTTCCGTCGCTGCCATCATGCGGTTCGTCCCGATTTAGCACCGATATGGTGTGACCGTGCCCGCCTTGAGGCTTGTGCATGCCCCGCCCGGCAGGCAAGCATCGGGATGTGACGTCATGCCGCCCCTTCATGATGGCCGCCGTTCTGTTGACGGTGGGCCTGCCCGCATCGGGCTTTGCCACAATGGCCCGCGCCGAAGAGGCTATCGCGCCATCCGATGGCGAGGCGGGCCTGAAACAGGCCGCGCGCAGCCTGTCGCCGGGCGCCTATCTGTGGGACGAGCGGCTGGTCGCGGCGGGTCCGCTCTCCCTGCATGTCAGCATCGGGGAGCAGCGGCTCTACGTCTATCGCGGCGGCAGGCTGGTGGCGGTGTCGACCGTGTCGACCGGCATGGCCGGGCATCGCACCCCCACGGGCACTTTCAGCATACTCCAGAAGCGCGAATGGCACCGCTCCAACCTCTACAGCAATGCGCCCATGCCCTTCATGCAGCGGCTGACCTGGGGCGGGATCGCGCTGCACGCCGGCCATAATCCGGGCCGCCCCGCCTCGCACGGCTGCATCCGCCTGCCCTATGCCTTCGCCCGGCGGCTCTTCGGCGAGACGGTGCTGGGCACGCAGGTCAGGATGACCGACAGCGTCGACGGCACGGTCTATTATCTGGAGGTGGATGACGACATCTACCGCGACAATCGCGCCGGGCCGACGTTCACGCCGCCTGTTGCAGCCCCGCCTGTCGCAATCTCGCCGTTCGCAACCTCGTCAGTCATCGCCCAGGCGCCGCAAGCACCCCAGCCGGCCGCCACGCCGCTGGTGTTGCGCTACGACGCCGGCGTCGCCACCAGCTTGCGGGACGCCGCGCCGGCCATGCCCGCCGCTCGCCCGGACAACGACCCCGCCGATACGCCGCCGCCCGATCCATGGAACGGCACGGCCCGCCCGCACTGGATCATACGCTGACGTTCCAGTTGTCGAAGGCTTGCCGCCAGGCCGCGATTGCCATGGGAATGTCTGATACGGGTGGAAAGCATTCTTTCGTCATTCCCGCGCAGGCGGGAATCCATCTCCCATGAGAAAGTACTGGATGCCAGGTCAGGAGTTGGGTTCCCGCCTGCGCGGGAATGACGGGAGTGGGTGGTTGGCGGACATTCATTTCTCGTCATGCTGAACGTGTTTCAGCATCCATAGCGCCACACACGCCTTCGCTCAATTCGGAGAAATAGACTCTGAAACACGTTCAGGGTGACGATGACTAGACGTCCGCCTCTGGCCGACAATCACCCATCCGACACAATCGCCAGCCGCTCCTCTCAGAACACCGGCTGGTTCGCCGGATCGTCCGGGTCGGCCAGCGGGGTCGTGCTGCCGTGGATGCCGCATTCCACCTTGTCCCATCCGCGCCAGCGGCCCGCGCGCGGGTCTTCGCCCGGCAGCACTTTCGACGTGCAGGGTTCGCAGCCGATCGACAGATAGCCTTCGGCCTCCAGCGGGTGGCGGGGCAGGGCGTGCGCTGCGAAATAGGCTTCCAGATCGGTCTTGGTCCAGTCGCCCAGCGGGTTGATCTTCAGCCGCCCGTCCTCGATCTCGAAGCGGGGGATGTTCTGCCGGGTGACGGACTGGAACGCCTTGCGCCCGGAAATCCAGCTGTCCAGCCCCTGTTTGGCGCGGGCCAGCGGCTCCACTTTGCGGATCGCGCAGCAGCCATCGGGGTCGTAGGACCAGCGCAGGCCAGTTTCGTCCTTCTGCGCCAGCATCGCGGCGTCCGGCGTCACCGCGCGGCTGTCGGTAAAGCCCAGCGTCGCCATCAGCGTTTCGCGATAGGCCAGCGTTTCGGGGAACATCTTGAGCGTATCGACGAAGATCACCGGCACGCTCCGGTCCGCCTGCGCGATCAGGTGCAGCAGCACGGCGCTTTCGGTGCCGAAGGAGGAGACGACCGCGACAGTGCCCAGCAGCTTTTCGGCAAAGATCGTGCGGAGCATGGGCAGCGTCTCGACGCCCTCGAACCGGGCGTTGAGCGCGTCGGCATCTGCCTGCGTGAAGGCGGGGCGTGTGTCGATGACGTCGAGGATGCGTGCGGCGTCAGCCATGGGTGGCCTCCGGATGGCGCTTGGCCCAGATGGGCGTGTGCGCGTCCACCGACTTCTGGTAGACATCGGCATAGCGTTCCAGCGACGCGGTGACGATGGCGGGGTCGAGCGGCGCATCGGGCGCGACGCTGTCGAACCCGCAACGGCGCATGGCGAGCAGCTGGTCTACCAGTACGTCGCCCACCGCCCGCAATTCGCCGGCATAGCCCGCCTCGCGCAGGATGCGCGCCGCCGAATAGCCGCGCCCGTCGCCGAACATGGGGAAGTTCACCTCCACCAGCGCGATCCGGTCGAGATGGGGGAGGAGCAGGCGCGCATCCTCGCCCGGCTCGATCCGCACGGCGGTCGCGTTGCTGACGCCGGTGAACGCTTCCACGCTCACCGCTTGTTCGGCCACGGGCGCCTCGCCACGGAAATTCAGCACATCAGCCATAGATCGCTTCCTTGAACGGGGCCATGCCCAGACGGCGATAGGTATCGACGAAACGTTCGCCATCGGTGCGGTTGGCGAGATAGACGTCCGTCACCTTCTCGATCGCGTCGACCACGCCATCCTCGCTGAAGCCGGGGCCGGTGATCTGGCCCAGGCTCACGTCTTCCGCGCCCGATCCGCCCAGCGACAGCTGGAAATTCTCGATGCCCTTCCGGTCGACGCCAAGGATGCCGATATGGCCCGCATGATGATGGCCGCAGGCGTTGATGCAGCCGGAAATCTTGAGCTTCAGTTCGCCCAGTTCGCGCTGCCGCTGCTGGTCGGCAAAGCGCGCCGCGATCTTCTGCGCCAGCGGGATCGAACGGGCATTGGCGAGCGCGCAATAATCCAGGCCAGGGCAGGCGATGATGTCGGTGATGAGGTCCAGATTGGCCTCCGCCAGCCCGGCTTCGTCCAGCGCCTGCCAGATCGTGTAGAGATCCGCCTTCTTCACATGCGGCAGGACGAGGTTCTGCGCATGGGTGACGCGCAGCTCGTTGAGCGAATGGCGTTCGGCCAAGTCCGCGACCAGGTCGATCTGGTCGGCGGAGGCATCGCCCGGGATGCCGCCGACCGGCTTCAGGCTGATGTTGACGATCGCATAGCCGGGCGCCTTGTGGGCGGCGACATTCTGGTCGAGCCACAGGGCGAAGGCGGGATCGGAACGGTCCACGGCTTCGGGCAGGCCGCTTTCATAGCCGGGATCGGCGAAGAATGCGCGGATGCGGTCCAGTTCTTCGGTGGGCGGGTTGATGCCCAGTGTCTTCATATGGGCGAATTCTTCCTCGACCTGGCGGCGATATTCCTCGACGCCCAGTTCGTGGACCAGGATCTTGATCCGCGCCTTGTACTTGTTGTCGCGCCGGCCATAGCGGTTGTAGACGCGCAGGCACGCCTCGACATAGGAAATGATCTCGTCTTCGGCCACGAAGTCCCTGATTTCCGGTGCGATCATCGGCGTGCGGCCCATGCCGCCGCCGGCGAACACGCGGGCGCCGATGACGCCGTCCTTCTCCACCAGCTCCAGGCCGAGGTCGTGCAGCCGCATCGCAGCGCGATCCTCAGGGCTCGCGATCACGCAGATCTTGAACTTGCGCGGCAGGTAAGTGAACTCCGGGTGGAAGCTCGACCATTGGCGCAGCAGCTCGGCCCAGGGGCGGGGGTCCGTCACCTCGTCGGCGGAGACGCCAGCATATTGGTCCGAACTGATGTTGCGGATGCAGTTGCCGCTGGTCTGGATGGCGTGCATCTCCACCGTGGAGAGTTCGGCCAGGATGTCGGCGGCATCGTCCAGCTTGATCCAGTTATACTGGATGTTCTGGCGGGTGGTGAAATGGCCATAGCCCTTGTCGTACTTGCGGGCGATATGGCCCAGCATCCGCATCTGCGGGCCGGACAGCGTGCCATAGGGGATGGCGACGCGCAGCATATAGGCGTGCAGCTGCAGATACAGGCCGTTCATCAGGCGCAGCGGCTTGAACTGGTCCTCGGTCAGTTCTCCGGCCAGGCGACGGCGGGCCTGATCGCGAAATTCCTCGACCCGGGCATCGACCATCGCCTGATCATAGTTGTCGTAACGATACATGGAATATCAGGCCTTTACGATCGGAATTGCAGTGTTGATGGCAAGGTCCGTCCGCACCGTCGGGCCGCTTGCCCGGATGCGTTCCTTGATATGGCTGGGCATCGGGCCGGCGGGGGTCGGCTCGGCGTCGATCACATAGCCGGCGTTGACGCGCAGCGCGGCGGTTTCCCGCGCCAGCAGGGCTTCGCCTTCCGTACCGACATCGGCGGCGTCGCCCACATGGCGCGACCAGCCGGAGCCCGTCCACCAGATGACATCGCCGCTCGCCAGATCATTCCCCGTCAGAAGCTTCACCCATTCATCTCCAGTTCGGTGGCCCATCGGGCCATGCTGTCCTTTGCGTCGGCCCGCGCCGCGACTTCGCCGACCACGATCAACGCCGGGCTCTTCACCTGTTCGCGCACGATCATGTCGCCAAGGTCGGTCAGCAGGGTGCGCAGCGCCCGGCTGTCCTTGCGCGTGCCCTTTTCCAGCACGGCGACCGGCATGGCCGGCGATACGCCGTCGGCGATCAGCTTGTCGGCGATGTCGGCGGCGGTGGCGACGCCCATGTAGATAACGAGCGTGCGGCCCACACCCGCAAGGCCCGACCAGTCCTGATCGGAAAGCCCCTTGCACTGCCCGGCGACGAAGGTGACGGCGCTCGCCGCATCGCGATGGGTCAGCGGCAGCAATGCCTCGGCCGCGCAGCCCGTCGCCGCGCTGATGCCCGGCACCACCTGCACCGGCACGCCGGCGGCGCGGCAGGCTTCGGCTTCCTCGCCGCCGCGGCCGAAGATGAACGGATCGCCGCCCTTCAGGCGGATGACTTCATGCCCGGCCAGCGCCTCGCGCACGATCAGCGCGTTGATCTCTTCCTGCGGCATCGAATGGCGGCTGCGGCTCTTGGCCACGGAAATCAGCCGCGCGTCGGCGGGCGCCAAAGCGAGGATGGCGGCATCGACCAGCCCGTCATGCACGATCAGGCGCGCGGAACCGATCAGCCGCGCGGCGCGCAGCGTCAGCAGATCCGGGTCTCCCGGCCCTGCGCCCACAAGATGGACGGTTGCGATGGCGCGTTCTTCCATGCAGCGGCAGATGCCCATGGACGTGCCCGCCCGCAACCCAGAATGAGTTGATCGGGGGGTAGGAAAAGTTTGGGAGGCGGATTTCCCCGCCTTTCGGGGCGGTCGATGCGGGGGCGGACCATCGCCTGAAGAGCGCTCCGGCACGGCCGGCTCCCACCGCTGCATCATGCGGCTTGCCCCCGGCAGGATACGCGCCAGCACCGGATTTTGCGAAATGCCGCGCCCGGCGCTAAGGTCGCGCGCGGAAAGGCCTTGCGGCGGCACCGGTCGCTGTCGACGGGGCAAGAGAAGAGATGGTCATCACCCCCTTCGTCATCGCCATTGCCTATGCCGCCGCGATGTTCCTGGGCGCGGGGTGGGCGCATCGCCGGCGTGACAGGCTGAAGCACTCGCGCTGGCGCCTGCCCGCCTATGCGCTGGGCCTGTCGGTCTATTGTACCAGCTGGACCTATTTCGGCGCGGTCGGCACGGCGGTGTCGGAAGGCTGGAACTTCCTGCCCATCTATGTCGGGCCGATGCTGCTGTTCCTGTTCGGCGCGCCTTTCCTGAAGCGGATGGTCACGGCGGTCCATGCCCAGGGCGCCACCTCCATTTCCGATTTCATCGGCGCACGCTTCGGCTCCAGCCGGGGGGTGGCGGCGCTCGTCACGCTGCTCGCGCTGTTCGGCACGATCCCCTATATCGCCCTGCAACTGCGCTCGGTCGGCATGAGCTATGCCATCGTCACCGGCACCCGGTCGATCGCCTTGCCCATCCTGTGCGCGGCGGGGGTGCTGGCGCTGTTCGCGATCCTCTTCGGCACCCGCCGCTATGAAGTCGCCGCCCGGAACGAGGCGGTGCTGTTCGCGGTCGCGGCCGAATCCATCATCAAGCTGCTGGCGCTGGGCGCGGTCGCGACCTTTGCGACATGGCTGTTCCTGCGCGCGCCGGCGCTGCAGCGGGTGGAGGGGCTGGACCGGCTGGCCACGCATTTCGCCCTGCACAAGCTGGGCATCGACTTTCCGGTCGTCACGGGCCTGGCGATCATGGCCATCCTGTGCCTGCCGCGCCAATTCTACATCGGTGTCATGGAGGCGCGCGATCCGGGCGACATCGTGCGGGCGCGCTGGCCGTTCCTCACCTATCTGCTGCTGACCGTGCTGGCGGTGGTGCCGATCACGCTGGCGGGGCTGGCGCTGCTGGACGGGCGGGCGCGGCCCGATTTCTTCATCCTGTCGCTGCCCAGCGCGTCGGGCATGCCGGGCCTTGCGACCGTCGTCTTCCTGGGTGGCCTGTCCGCCGCCGTCGCGATGGTGGTGACGGAGGCGATCGCGCTGTCCACCATGGTGTCGAACGACCTGATCGCGCCGCTGCTGCTGCGCAGCCGGTCGGAGGAAACCAACCTTGGCGGCATCCTGCTCAACGTCCGCCGCGCTGCCATTTTGTTGCTGCTCGCCGCGGGCGCCGCTTACGCGCTGCTGATCCCCTCGCAGGCGCAGCTTGCCTCCAGCGGCCTGATCGCCTTCGTCGCGATGGCCCAATATGCCCCGGCGCTGATCATCGCGGTGATGCGGGGCGACAATGACGCGATGGCGGCGAAGGCGGGGCTGACCACCGGCCTGTTGCTATGGCTCTACACCCTGTTCCTGCCCGGTATCGGCGTCAGCATCCTGCCCGATGCGCTGGCCGGATCGCTGCTCGATCCCCGCGCGCTGATGGGGGTGAACGGGCTCAGCCTCATCACCCATGGCGCCTTGTGGAGCCTGGGCGGCAACCTGCTGGTCTTCGCGATCGTGTGGGCGCGGCGAGTGCGCGACGCCGATTTCCACATCCACCTCAGCCATCAGCGCGGCATTGCGCCCATCGCCAATCTGGGCGCGCTGGCCGACATGGTGGAGCGCTTTGTCGGCCCCCATGCGATCGGCGACCTGCTCCCGCCGGGGCAGGACCGCGCCGCGCCTGTCGACCGCAACAGCGCCCGCGCGGCGGAGCGGCTGATCGCCAGCGTCGTCGGCGCATCCTCGGCCCGCGCGGTAATGGCCTCCGCTTTGTCGGGCGAGGGGCTGGGCGTGGACGATGTGGCGCAGCTGCTCGACGCTTCCGGGCAGAGCCTGCGCTTCTCGCGCGGGCTGCTCGCCGCGACGCTGGAGAATATCGACCCCGGTGTCAGCGTGATCGATCGCAACCTGCGGCTGATCGCGTGGAACAGCCGTTATCTGGAGCTGTTCGGCTATCCTGCCGGCATGGTCCGCGTCGGCGCGCCCGTTTCCGACCTCATCCGCTTCAATGCCGAGCGCGGCGAATGCGGGCCGGGCGAGGTGGAACAGCATGTCGCCAAGCGGCTGGGCCATATGCGCGACGGCCGCCATCATGCCTTCCAGCGCCGGCGGCTGGACGGGCGGGTGATCAAGACCGTGGGCGGGCCGATGCCCGATGGCGGCTATGTCATGTGCTTCACCGACATCACGGCGGAGGCGCAGGCGGTGGCCGGCATCGAACTGGCCAAGGTCGAGCTGGAGCGGCGGGTGGACGAACGCACCGCCGAGCTTTCCGACGCCAATGACAAGCTGGCGCGGGCGACGGCGGAAAAGACCCGCTTCCTGGCCGCCGCGAGCCACGACCTGCTGCAGCCGCTGCACGCCGCGCGGCTCTTTTCCGAAGCGCTGCGCCGCAAGCTGCCGGAGGGGGACCGGCCGATGCTGGGCCGTATCGACCGGTCGATCGAGGCGGCGAACGACCTGCTGCGGGCGCTGCTCGACATTTCGAAAATGGATGCCGGCGGCGTCGTGCCGCATCCCGTGCCGGTCGCGGTGCGGCCGCTGCTGCTGGAACTGGCCGAAAGCCTGGAGCCGCTGGCGGCGGAGCGCGGGCTCTCCCTGCGCGTGGCGCCGGGCACGGGCGCCGTGCATAGCGACCCGACCCTGCTGCGCTCCATTCTGCAGAACTTCCTGTCCAACGCCATCCGCTACACCCCGCGCGGCGGCGTGCTGCTGGGCGTGCGGCGGCGTGGCGTAATGCTGCGGATCGAGGTCTATGATAGCGGCATCGGCATCCCGGAGGACAAGCAGGCGCTCATCTTCCGCGAATTCGAGCGGCTGGAGGCGGCGAACGAGCCGGGCATCGGCCTTGGCCTCGCCATTGTCGAGCGTTCCGCCGCGCTGATCGGCGCGCGGGTCGAGTTGAAGTCCATGCCCGGCCGGGGCAGCCGCTTCACGCTGATCCTGCCGCGCATGGCCGATCATATCGCCGATTGCGGGGCCGGTCACATTACCGACCACATGGCCGATGTGCAGGAACCGTCGGCGCGATCCGGCGCGGTTGCCGCCAGCCCGGTGCCGGCGCGAAGCCTGCTGGCGGTGGACGACGATCCGGCCATCGGGGAGGCCATGGCCGCGCTGCTGCTGGCATCGGGCCATCGCTGCGCGTCATGCGCCACGCCGCAGGCGGCGCTGGCCCATGACGGCGCCATCGACGGCGCCCTGGTCGACTTCCATCTGGGCGGGGAGGCGATGGACGGGATCGCCCTGATCGACCGGCTGCGCGAGCGGCGGCCCGGCCTGCCCGTCGCGCTGGTGACGGCCGACCGCAGCAAGGCGATGCTGGACCGCGCCCGCCGCCGCCGCATCCCCATCCTGCAGAAACCGCTCAACCCCGCCGAACTGGACCGCTGGCTGGCGGGCGAAGACGTGGTTGCGGCGGAGTAGGGTGGGCGGGTTTACCTTCCGCGCCGTCGCTCGGTCTTTGTAGCATTGCCATTGGTTGCCTGTAGCCACTGTCGATCAACCATGCGCTGATCTCAAACATGGGAAATCAGACGACTTTCAGGACAACCGCATCGCGCTGAACCAAAGCACCCGATTGCGTGCGCAATCTCTGGCGAAATCCAGCATTCTCAGGATGATGCCATGGTGGAAACCACCCCTTGATTGGCGTATGAGGCGGACGTGTCTCTGATGTATCTTGCTCTATGGATCATTTTGCCTCTGATCACGATCTGGGTAATCAATCGGGCTGTTTCGGAGAGCGATCGATCGAGGCTGATCGCGCTGATATTCTGGACCAGCGCCTTGCTGCCGGTGCTGGCGCTCATCGGGTGGTATGGGATGTGGTACGTGCCCTTCATGGTCCATGCCCGCACGTTACCTCCCCTCGATCCCAAATTTGTACCGATGCTTCTGGCCGTTGGCTTGCCTTTGAGCCTGATAACAGCGGCCATTGCCTATTGGGGTTCAAAGGGCAGGACCACATAGCCTGCCAAGGCCCGCAGATGGTCGAAACCGCCGAAGCCGGCCATCCGCCGCCGCCCGCTCAATGCGCCAGCCCCAGCCCCAATGCCCTTGCCGCCAGCGCCGCCTGCGTGCGGTTCTGCACGCCCAGCTTGGAGAGGATGACGGTCATATGCGCCTTGATGGTCGATTCCGCGACGCCCAGATCATAGGCGATCTGCTTGTTGAGCCGGCCGTTCAGCACGCCCAGCAGCACCCGAAGCTGGGTGGGCGTGAGCGTGGCGACCTTTTGCGCCATGTCGTCCACCTCGCCGCTGCTGGCAGGCGGCGGAGGCTGTGTGCCCGCAAGCGCGGCGGCGATGGCGGCCTCTATCGCCTGCAGGTCCTGATCCTTGCCGATGAAGCCGACCGCGCCGAAGCGTGAGGCTTCCGGCGCCGCCACCTGCGCCTCGGCGCTGGACACCACCAGTATGGGGACGGACGGCCGCTCGGCATGGAGCAGGGCGACGCCGGAATAGCCGACCGCGCCCGGCATCTTGAGGTCGAGCAGGATGAGGATCAGGTCGCTGGTGCGCGCGGCGGCGTCGATCGCGGCGTCCAGGGTCGCCACCTCGATCACCCGGCACTGCGGCGCGACTTCTCCCACCGCGAGGACCAGTGCCTGGCGGAACAACGGATGGTCGTCGGCGATCAGGATCGTTCCTGCGCTCGTCACCGTCTCCCCGCCATCATGTCCGCCTTGCCGTTATGGCTTGTTCTTTAGGCGGGCACGGGGCGGCTGTCCATCACCAGCCGCTCGACCACGGATGGATCGGCCAGCGTGCTGGTATCGCCCAGGCTGCTGGTGTCGCCTTCCGCGATCTTGCGCAGGATGCGGCGCATGATCTTGCCCGACCGGGTCTTGGGCAGGCCGGGCGCGAACTGGATGACGTCCGGCGTCGCGATCGGGCCGATTTCGTGGCGCACCCATTGGACCAGCGCCTTGCGCAGCTCCGCCGAGCCTTCCTCGCCCGCGTTCAGCGTCACATAGGCGTAGATGCCCTGGCCCTTGATCTCGTGCGGGAAGCCGACGACGGCGGCTTCGGCCACCTTGGCGTGGGCGACGAGCGCGCTTTCGACCTCGGCCGTGCCCATGCGATGGCCCGACACGTTGATCACGTCATCGACGCGGCCGGTGATCCAGTAATAGCCGTCCTCATCCCGCCGGCAGCCGTCGCCGGTGAAATAATAGCCCGGATAGGTCGAGAAATAGGTCTGGAAGAAACGCGCATGGTCGCCATAGACGGTGCGCATCTGC
This sequence comes from Sphingobium aquiterrae, assembly GCF_037154135.1. Taxonomy (NCBI): domain Bacteria; kingdom Pseudomonadati; phylum Pseudomonadota; class Alphaproteobacteria; order Sphingomonadales; family Sphingobiaceae; genus Sphingobium; species Sphingobium aquiterrae. Next base: position 23,224 of record NZ_JBANFL010000003.1, on the reverse strand, counting down.
CCCGGCCAGCTCTTGGCGATGCACAGATTGCCGTCGGTCGCGCCTTCCAGCACCTTGCCGTCCGCGTCCACCAGCACCGGCTCCACGCCGAAAAAGGGATGGGTGGCGCTGCCGGGCTTGAGGTCGGTGACGCCGGGCAGCGGCGCGATCAGGATGCCGCCGGTCTCCGTCTGCCACCAGGTGTCGACAATCGGGCAGCGATGGTCGCCGACGACGCGGTGATACCATTCCCACGCCTCGGGATTGATCGGCTCGCCCACGCTGCCAAGGATACGCAGGGAAGAGCGCGATGCCGCCGTCACATACTCGTCGCCCTCGCGCATCAGCGCGCGCAGCGCCGTCGGCGCGGTGTAGAAGATCGCGACATTCCATTTGTCGCACACCTGCCAGAAGCGGCTGAAATCGGGATAATTGGGTACGCCTTCGAACATCAGCGTGGTCGCGCCGTTGGAAAGCGGGCCATAGACGACATAGCTGTGCCCCGTGACCCAGCCGATGTCGGCGGTGCACCAATAGACTTCGCCGGGGCGGTAATCGAACACATATTCATGCGTCATCGACGCCCACAGCAGATAGCCGCCGGTGCTGTGCAGCACGCCCTTGGGCGTGCCCGTGGAACCGGAGGTGTAGAGGATGAACAGCGGGTCTTCCGCGTTCATCTCCTCGGGCGGGCAATCGGCGGAGACCTTCTCGCGCTCGGCCGCATAGAGCTTGTCGCGGCCCGGCGTCATGGCGACGCCGCTGCCGGTGCGTTCCACCACCAGCACGGTTTCCACCGACGTGCAGCTCTTGAGCGCCTCATCGACATTGACCTTGAGCGGCACCTTCTTGCCGCCGCGCAGCCCCTCGTCCGCCGTCACGACCAGCCGCGAATCGCAATCCTTGATGCGGCTGGCGAGGCTGTCTGGCGAAAAGCCACCGAAGACGATGCTGTGGATGGCGCCGATGCGGGTGCAGGCCAGCATGGCGAAGGCCGCTTCCGGGATCATCGGCAGGTAGAGCGTCACGCGGTCGCCGCGCTGCACGCCATTGGCCTTCAGCACATTGGCGAAGCGGCTGACTTCCTCATGCAGCTGCGCATAGGTGATGACGCGGCTTTCGCCCGGGTCGTCGCCTTCCCAGATGATGGCGGGCTGGTCGCCGCGCGTCGCTAGATGGCGGTCGATGCAGTTGGCCGACACGTTGAGCGCGCCGTCGGCGAACCATTTGATGCCGAAATCGGCTTCCTCGAAGCTGCTTTCATTGGTCCGCGTGAACGGCTTCATCCAGTCCAGCCGCCGCGCCTCGCGTCGCCAGAAGCCATCGGCGTCCTCGGCCAGTTCGGCGCGCATCCGCTCGGCCGTCAACGGGTTGATGCGCGCACTGGCGCGAACCTCGGGGGAAACGGGATACAGGGTTTCGCTCATCAGGGCCTCTCCAGTCTTTTGGCCATCATAGATGCCGCCATGCTCATGCCGCACCCTCTACCAAAGTCGGAAGAGGGTGCCGACCTTCGTCGGGCTACTCCCATTGCGCCGCTTGGGAAATGATCAATTCGTACAAGAAGGCCGCCAAAATGAGTGGCCGTCAAGACGGAGAGGGTCATGCCCAACTTTGCCCGGTGCGCGCTGTTATTCTCTGGCGCCGCCACCGTGTCGCTGGCGGTGGGGATCGCCCCCGCCAGCGCCCAGAATGCCAGCACACGGAACACCCCCGCCGCTGCGGCGCGATCTGCGCGCGAAGCGGAGCTGGAGGCACGGCTCCAGCAACTGGAAGCCTCCGTCGCCGCGCTGCGCGGCGAGCTGGAGCAAAGCCGCCGCGATCAGGCGGCACAGGTCGCCGCCATCGCCGCCAGCCGCCCGTCGGGCGATGTCGAGACCCAGGTGCAGGCCACGCAGGCGCGCGTCGCCGCCCTTGAAGCGCGGCCCACGCCGCCGGCCGAAGGGTTCCGCGTCGGCGCCTCCACGGTCAAGCTGGGCGGTTTCGTGAAGGTCGTGGGCAGCGCCACACGCTATGACGACGGCGAAGTCGGGGTCGGGGCACTGGGCAAGGAATTCTACCTGCCCCAGCAGATTCCGGTTGGCGGCACGAGCAGCCGGGACGTGATGGGTCACGCCCGGCAGACACGCCTGTTCGTGGACACATCGACGCCTTTCGGGGCGAAGGAACTCAAGACCCATATCGAATTCGATTTCGGCCTGCTCGCGGCGCCGGCAGGGACGCAGCGTTCGACCAACCCCTATACACCGACCTTCCGCCGCGGCTTCATCAGCTATGGCAATTTCCTGGTCGGGCAGGAATGGTCGAACTTCCAGAACCCGGCGGTGCTGCCGGAAACGACCGACTTTGTGGGGCCGATGGAGGGCACGGTGTTCGCCCGCCAGATGATCGTCCAGTACAAGGTGCCGCTGGGCAAGGGGCTGGACCTGTTCGTCGCGGCGGAAAATCCGCAGACGGAGACGGTGACGACCACGTCCGCCGCGCTGGTCGACAATGATCATGACCGCTTGCCCGATGTCACCGCCAAGCTCGCCTATAAGGGGCCGGTCGGCGAATTCACCCTGGCGGGCATCGCGCGCGAGCTGTCGGTGCGCACGGGCGCCGTCACCGACACGGCATTTGGCTGGGGCGTCAGCGCGGCCGGCCGCATTCCCTTCGGCCCGGAAAAGCGGCACGACCTGCGCTTCATGGCCACCTATGGCCAGGGCATCGGCCGCTATCTGAGCCTGGGTTATGTGTCGGACAGCGTCTATGACGTGGCGCCGGGCAGCCAGATGGGCGTGAGCGACAATTTCGCGGCCTTTGCGGCGCTCAAGATCGGCTGGAGCGCCACCGTCCGCTCGACCGTGATGGCGGGCTATCAGGATGCGCGCTATCCCGGCGGCATGATCGTGCCGGCGCTGGCGAACAAGGCGGCCTATTCGATGGCGGGCAACCTGTTCTGGTCGCCGGTCAAGGGCTTCGACCTGGGCGTCGAATATCGCCATGCGCAGCGCGAGACGGCGGATGGCGAGAAGGGGCAGATGGACCGCTTCGAGCTTGCGGCGAAATATGGCTTCTGAGGAAGTCGGCAATAGGAATGAGGAGAGGGCGAATGGCAACGATAATCGACGACCTGCCTAAGCATCACGCGGCGACCCAGAGCGAAAAGCTGGTGATCGCCGCGTCATCGCTGGGCACCGTGTTCGAATGGTATGATTTCTACCTGTACGGCCTGCTGGCCACCTATATCTCCGCCCAGTTCTTTTCGGGCGTGAACGAGACGACGGGCTTCATCTTCGCGCTGGCGGCGTTCGCGGCGGGCTTTGCCGTCCGGCCCTTCGGCGCCATCGTCTTCGGGCGGATCGGCGACCTTGTCGGGCGCAAGAACACCTTCCTCGTCACCATGGGCATCATGGGCCTGTCGACCTTCGCGGTCGGCCTGCTCCCCAGCTATGCCTCGATCGGCGTGGCCGCGCCCATCATCCTGGTCATCATGCGTCTGGCGCAAGGGCTGGCGCTGGGCGGCGAATATGGCGGCGCGGCCACCTATGTCGCCGAACATGCGCCGGAGGGGAAGCGCGGGCTCTATACCAGCTGGATTCAGACGACGGCGACCTTCGGCCTGTTCGCGGCGCTGCTGGTCGTCATCGGCTTCCGCTTCCTGCTGGGCGAGGAGACGTTTGCCGCTTGGGGCTGGCGCCTGCCGTTCCTGATCTCCATCGTCCTGCTGGGCGTGTCGATGTGGATTCGCCTGCAGCTCAACGAAAGCCCGGTCTTCCAGAAGATGAAGGACGAGGGCAAGACGTCGAAGGCGCCGCTGACCGAAGCCTTCGGCCAGTGGAAGAACCTGCGCTGGGTGATCATCGCGCTGCTGGGTGCGGTCGCGGGGCAGGCGGTGGTCTGGTATGCGGGGCAATTCTATGCGCTGTTCTTCCTTGAAAAGACGCTGAAGGTGGATGGCGCGACGACCAACATCCTGATCGCCATCGCGCTGGCGCTGGCCACACCGTTCTTCGTCTTCTTCGGCTGGCTCTCCGACAAGATCGGGCGCAAGCCGATCATCCTGACCGGTTGCGCGCTGGCGGCGCTTACCTATTTCCCGCTGTTCGGGGCGCTGACCGACGCCGCGAACCCGGCGCTGGCCCATGCCCAGGCGGCATCGCCCGTCACCATCGTGGCCAACCAGAATGAGTGCTCGTTCCAGTTCGACCCGGTCGGCAAGAACAAGTTCGATGCTTCGAGCTGCGACATCGCCAAGGCCTATATGGCGAAGACCGGCATCAGCTATGCCAATGTCGAGGCCCCGGCGGGCGCCCCGGCACAGGTCAGGGTGGGCAGCACCACCTTCGCCGCGCCCAACCCGGCCACCTTGGCCGGCGAGGAGAAGAAGGTGGCGATCACAGCCTTTCAGGACAGCCTGAAAGCGGGCCTCGCCGATGCGGGCTACCCCGCAAAGGCCGACCCGGCGCAGGTCAACAAGCCGATGGTCATCGCCATCCTGTGGGCGCTCGCCATGCTGGTGACGATGGTTTACGGCCCGATCGCGGCGCTGCTGGTCGAACTCTTCCCCAGCCGCATCCGCTACACCTCCATGTCGCTGCCCTATCATATCGGCAATGGCTGGTTCGGCGGCTTCCTGCCGACCACGGCCTTCGCCATGGTCGCGGCGACGGGCAACATCTATTACGGCCTCTGGTATCCGGTGGTGGTCGCGGCGGCGACAGTCGTCATCGGCCTGCTGTTCCTGCCGGAGACGTTCCGGCGCAACATCGACGCGTAACACCCTCTCGCGTCGATGCAGGGAGCGGCGGCAGCGATGTCGCCGCTCTTTTGCTGTCGGGCGGGGACGCAACCCTTGTGGAAATCCCTGACCGACCATGGTCGAATTGCAACGGGCGCGGCGCCGGAGCAGACTGGTTTCGAGAGCCGTACCGCTTGCATACGGCCGTCCATAGGAGTGTGTGATGTCGCAGCGATATGTCGGGGCCTATGAGCGCAGCATGGCCGATCCTGACGGTTTCTGGCTGGAGGCGGCGCAGGCGCTCGACTGGACCGCTGCCCCCGCGACCGGATGGACGGCGGATGCGGGCTGGTTTGCCGATGGCACGCTCAATAGCTGTCACAACGCCGTCGACCGCCATGTCGCGGCCGGGCGCGGCGACCAGCCGGCCATCGTCTACGAAAGCCCGGTGACGGGCACCCGCCAGAGCTTCACCTATGCGCAGTTGCAGGACGAGGTCGCACGGACCGCCGGCATGCTGGCGGGGCTTGGCGTGGAGAAAGGCGACCGGGTCGTCATCTACATGCCGATGATCCCGCAGACCGCCTTTGCCATGCTGGCCTGCGCGCGGATCGGCGCCATCCATTCGGTCGTGTTCGGCGGCTTTGCCGCGCCCGAACTGGCCAAGCGCATCGACGACGCCAGGCCGAAGCTGCTGCTCACCGCCTCCTGCGGGATCGAGGGGCAGAAGGTCGTGCCGTACAAGCCGCTGGTCGATCATGCGCTGGAGCTTGCCACCCATGCCGTATCGCATGTCGTGCTGTTCCAGCGCCCGCAGGTCACGGCGCCGATGAAGGAGGGCCGCGATCTCGACTGGAGCACGCTGCGCGCCGCCGCGCAGCCGGTGCCCTGCGTGCCGGTCGCCGCGACCGATCCGCTCTACATCCTCTATACCTCCGGCACCACGGGCACGCCCAAGGGCGTGGTGCGCGAAAATGGCGGCCACGCCGTCGCGCTCGCATGGAGCATGACGCATATCTATGGCGTGAAGCCGGGCGATGTCTTCTGGGCGGCGTCCGACGTGGGCTGGGTCGTGGGCCACAGCTATATCGTCTACGGCCCGCTGATCGCCGGGGCGACGACCGTGCTGTTCGAGGGCAAGCCCGTCGGCACGCCGGACGCCGGCACCTTCTGGCGCAGCATCGATGAACTGGGCGTCGACATCTTCTTCACCGCGCCCACCGCCATTCGCGCGATCCGCAAGGAAGACCCGGAGGCGACCTTCATCGGCGCCATCGGCACCGGCAGGCTGCGCGCCATGTTCCTGGCGGGCGAGCGGGCGGACCCGGACACGATCCACTGGGCGGAAGAAAAGCTGAAGCTGCCGGTGATCGACCATTGGTGGCAGACGGAGCTGGGCTGGCCGGCGATCGCGACCTGCTTCGGCCTTGGCGACACGCGGCGGCAGGCGGGCAGCGCGGGCTTCCCCGTGCCGGGCTATGCCTTTGCCGTGGTGGACGAAGGCGGCGTGCCGGTGGCGCAGGGCGAGACGGGCAATGTCGTGATGAAGATGCCCCTGCCGCCGGGCTGCTACACCAGCCTGTGGAACAATCCGCAGACCTACGCCAAATCCTTCGCGACCTTCCCCGGCCATTATGAAACGGGGGACGCCGGCCATATCGATGCCGACGGCTTCGTGAACATCATGGGGCGGACGGACGACATCATCAACGTCGCCGGCCATCGCCTCTCGACCGGGCAGATGGAGCAGATCGTCGCGCGCCACCCCGCCATCGCCGAATGCGCGGTGATCGGCGTGGACGATGTGCTCAAGGGCATGATCCCCATGGCCTTCGCCGTCGCCAAGACGGGGCAGGCGGATGCGCCGGGATTGGGCCGGGAGATCATCGCCAGCGTGCGCGACGAACTGGGGCCGGTGGCCGCGCTCAAGCATGTGCATATCGTGGAGGCGCTGCCCAAGACCCGGTCGGGCAAGATCCTGCGCGCGGCGCTGCGCCGGGTGGCCGCCGGCGAGGTGATCGACATGCCGCCGACCATCGAGAACCCCGACGCGCTGACGCGGATCACGGCGCTGTTCCAGCCCGTTTCCTGAAGGACATCGGCATGATCGGCGGGAGGGGTGGAAGCGGGGCGATCCCGTCCGCCCCCCCCGTCATGCTTTGATCCTGGTCAATGCAGGGATGAGGGGCGGGCGGCACCCTGATCGCCCCGCCTTTTTCGATCCACGGAGCATCCACGTCCATGAACGCCACCACAGCCCTCACGCCCTATGACGCGATCGGTGGAGAGGCGGCCGTGGTGGCGATCGTCAGCCGTTTCTACGACATCATGGACCGCGACCCCGCCTATGCGCGCCTGCGGACGCTGCACGCGGCCGACCTGGCGCCGGTGCGCAACGGGCTGGCGCGCTTCATCGCCGGATGGCTGGGCGGCCCGCGCGACTGGTTCGACCGGGGCCAATGCGTGATGTCGATCCACCGCGCCTTTCACATCGACACCGTGCTCGCCGCCCAATGGTCCGAAGCGATGAGCCGCGCGATTGCGGGGCAGGACGGGATCACGTCCGAACTGCAGGCAAAGCTGGTCGACGCGCTGGGGCACATGGCCCGCGCCATGGTGAGCCCGCTTACGGATTGAGGGGGGATGGGGTGGGAATCATCCTTTCGTCATCCCCGTGCAGGCGGGAATGACGAAATTGGGGTGGAAAGCGGACGTTCATTTTTCGTCATGCTGAACGTGTTTCAGCATCCATCGCGCCACACACGCCTTCGCTCAATTCGGAGAAATAGACCCTGAAACACGTTCAGGGTGACGATGACTAGACGTCCGCCTCTGGCCGCAAGCCGCCATCGCTTTTATCAACGCTCGCCTCAATCCTGCACCGGTCCCTCCGGCTTGTCTTCGTCGATCAGGATGCGCAACGCCGCGCCTTCCATGTCGTCGAACTGCCCGGCCCGCAGCGCCCAGAAAAAGGCGGCGAGGCCGAGCAGGCCGAGGCTGAGCGCGATGGGGATGAGGAAGGTGAGGCCCGTCATTTCGCGGCACTCCGAAGGCGCAGGGCGTTGGCGACGACGATCAGCGACGATCCCGACATGGCGAGCGCGGCGACCAGCGGTGTCACCAGCCCGCCCAGCGCCAGCGGCACGGCCAGCACATTATAGCCGATGGCGAGCGCGAAATTCTGCCTCACGACACGCAGCGTCCGCCGCGCCGCGCGGATGGCGGCGGGGACGGGGGAGAGGCTGTCGCCCAGGAACACCGCGTCGGCGGCCAGCTGGCTGACGTCGCTGGCCGAGGAGGGCGCCATGCTGGCATGGCCGGCGGCCAGCGCCGGGCCGTCGTTCAGGCCGTCGCCCACCATCAGCACGGTCTCGCCGCCGCTCGACAGGCGTTCGATCAGCGCCAGCTTGTCCTGCGGATGCATGTTGCCGGTGGCGAGCAGGCGCGTCGCCTGCGCCACGGGGAGCAGCGCTTCGGGCCGGTCGCCGCTGGCGATCATCGCCTTGATACCCATGGCCTTGAGTTGTGCGACCGCTTCAGGCGCGTCGGCGCGCAGGGTGTCCTCGAAGGTCAGCAGCAAGGGCGTCGAGCCTTCATGCGCGAATTCGGCGCACAGGCCCGGCCAGGCGACGGTGCCGGCCGGCCGGCCCAGCCGCACCCAGCTGCGGTTCCAGCACGCCTCGACGCCGCTGCCCGGCTTTTCGACAATGTCCTTGATCGGGGCGGGCCGGACGCCGCGGGCCTGCAGCGTGCGGGTGAGCGCGGCGCTCAGCGGATGGCGGCTGGCCTGGGCGAGGGCGAGCACGATGGCGGCATCCTGTTCGCACAGCACGTCCAGATTGTCGGGTTCGGGGCGGCCAAGCGTCAGCGTGCCGGTCTTGTCGAAGACGATGGTACTGGTTTCGGCGAAGCGCTCCAGCGCGGAGCCGTCCTTCACCAGCACGCCGCGCCGCATCAGCGCGCCGCACGCCACCACCTGCGCGGCGGGCACGGCCAGGCCAAGCGCGCAGGGGCAGGTGATGAGCAGCACGGCGGTCGCGATCAGCAGCGATTGATGGACACCCGCGCCCGCGATCATCCAGCCCACGAAGCCGAGCGCCGCGAGCGTGTGGACGGCGGGCGCATAGAGGCGCGCGGCGCGGTCGGCGATGCGGACATAGCGGGACTTGCCCTGGCCCGCTTCCTCCATCATCCGGGCGATGTCGGCGATCAGCGTATCGCGCCCCGCCGCCGTCACGCGGACGGTCAGCGGGGCGTCGATGTTGAGCGCGCCGGCATGCACCGTCGCGCCCGGTGCGACCCGCTGGGGCAGGGATTCGCCGGTGAGGAAAGACAGGTCGATGCTGCTGTCGCCGGTCAGGATCGTGCCATCGGCGGCGAAGCGCTCGCCCGCCGCGACCTGCATCTCCATGCCGGGGCACAGGCCGCGCGCTTCCACCCAGCGGCGATGGCCAGTCTCGATCAACCCGGCCTCGATCAACCCGGCCTCTACGACCCACGCGCCGGGCGCGGTCTGCTTGAGCAGGGCGGCAACGCCGTCGCGGGCCTTGCTGCGCATCGCGCCGTCCATCCAGCGGCCGGCGAGCAGGAAGAACAGCAGCATCACCGCGCCGTCGAACCAGGCATGATGGCCGCCGGTGACGGTTTCATACAGGCTCATGCCCGTCGCCAGCAGCACGCCGATGCTGATCGGCACGTCCATGTTCGTGCGCCCCTGCCGCAGCGCGGCGAAGGCGGAGCGGAAGAAGGTCTGGCCGGCATAGGCGACGGTCGGCAGGGCGATCAGCGCCGAGAGCCAGTGGAACAGCTCCCGCGTCGCCCCCGCCGCGCCGGACCAGATCGCGACCGACAGCAGCATGATGTTCATCGCGGCAAAGCCCGCGACCGCGAGCGCGCGCAGCAGCTTGCGGTTTTCGGCAATGCCGGCGTCGATGCCGGGATCGGCCAGCAGCTCCGCCTCGAACCCGATGCCGGCGATCGCCGATTTCAGATCGGGAACGATCATTGCCGGATCATGGTCGATCGACACTCGCCTGGCGGAAAAGTTGACGCGGGCGGAGGCGATTCCCGGCACGCCGGCAAGGCCCTTTTCCAGCTTGGCGATGCAGCCCGCGCAATGCAGGCCGGGCACCGCGAATTCGCTGTGGGCAAGCGCGGCGGCGGGGCGGTTTGCCGGGGCTGAAGCGGGTAGGGCGGCGGGCATGGCGGCGGCGGGGCCTGCCGGTTCGAGCACGGTGGCCATCAGCGAACATCCTCTATCAAGCGCTTGTCATGGCCCTGCGCCGTCATCTGCCAGTGGACGGTCCACCGGCCGGCGGGCAGCGGCGTGGTCGCGCGGTAGGTGCCGGGCGCGACAGCGACGAAGCGCAGCGGAATGTCGTCGGCCCGGCCGAGCGGGTGGATGGCCGTGGCAACGACGGTCGCGCCAAGGATCGGCGCGCCCCCGGCATCGTCCAGGGTCAGGCGCAGATGGCCGTCATCCCCGCGCACGATCTGCTGTTTCCAGCCCAGCGCGTCCTGCGCGCGCGCCTGTTTCAGCCAGCCGTTGAATTCCTGGCTGGCGACATAGCTGTTGTCGACCACCGTGCCGCCGAACGTGCCCACCGCGACCGTCGCCATATAGATGTTGACCGCGATCACGACGCCGAAAAAGGCGACGAAGATGCCCAGCACATGCCAGCCCTTCATGCGAAAGGCTTTCGGCGTCTGTCCGTCGGTCGCATGGGGTGCCTGGGTCATGGTGTCGGCCTTTCGAAGCTGGCGTGTTCGCTGTCGTTGCCGCCCTCTTTGTCCTGGGCGCGGACGGTGAAGCTGAAGTCCTGCCGATGCTCGCCGGCAGCGGGCGCGGCGACGAAGACGCGCAGCTTGGCGACGCTGTCGGCGGGCACGGTGGTGGTGAGCATGGGCGTTGCGCCTTCGCGCGTGCCTTCGTCGGTCCACATCCGCGCGCCCGGCAGGCCGGCGATGCCGACCGCCATCGGGCGCGGTCGCGCCTCCATGTTGCGCAGCTTCACCGTATAGGCGTTGCGGATATCGCCATCGGAGAGGCGCACGAAGATCGGGTTCCTGTCCTGCTGGGCGGCGATGTCGATGCGGGTGCGCGAGCCGAGGGCAAACAGCATCGCAAGGCCGATGGCGCTCCAGATGCCGAGATAGACAAGCGTGCGGACATGCAGCAGCGAACGGATGAGGGGGCGGGGGGGCTTGCCGGCCATCTCCGCCTTCGCGTCATCCTCCGTGCAATAGTCGATCAGGCCGCGCGGACGGCCGACCTGCGTCATCACCTTGTCGCACGCGTCGATGCACAGCGCGCAGGTGATGCAGCCGATCTGCGGCCCTTCGCGGATGTCGATGCCGGTGGGGCACACGGCGACGCACTGGTTGCAATCGACGCAGTCGCCATATGCGCCGGGATGGGCTTCCGCCCGCTTCAGGCTGCCGCGCTTCTCCCCGCGCCAGTGCTTGTAGGTGACGATCAGCGACTTCTCGTCCAGCATCGCGGTCTGGATACGCGGCCAGGGGCACATATAGATGCACACCTGTTCCCGCATGAAACCGCCCAACAGGAAGGTCGTGGCGGTCAGCAAGGCCACGGTGCCATAGGCGACGGGCGCGGCATGGCCGGTCCAGAATTCATGTTGGAGCGTCGGCGCGTCGGCGAAATAGAAAATCCATGCGCCGCCGGTCGCAAAGGCGATCAGCAGCCAGACCGCCCATTTGAAGAGCCGCCGGGCGATCTTCGCCGGTCCCCAGGGTGCCTTGGCCAAGCGAATCTGGGCATTGCGGTCGCCGTCGATAAAGCGTTCGACATGCTGGTAAAGGTCGGTCCACACCGTCTGCGGGCAGGCATAGCCGCACCAGGCGCGGCCCACGGCCGATGTGACGAGGAACAGGCCGATGCCCGCCATGATGAGCAGGCCGGCGACATAATAGAATTCCTGCGGCCAGATCTCGATCGAGAACATGTAGAAGCGGCGATGGGCAAGGTCGATCAGCACCGCCTGATCGGAGGCATAGGGCCCGCGATCCCACCTGATCCACGGCGTCACCCAGTAGATGGCGAGCGTCACCGCCATGATCGCCCATTTCAGGCGACGGAAGAACCCGTCGACCGCCTTGGGGTACACGCCCTTGCGCTTTTCGTAGAGGGAGGCGGTGGTGGGGGCGTTCATGGACGCGATCCTGCTTTTTGTGTTCCGTTCGTCCCCGGATCGAGTCCGAGCCCGTCGAAGCGCCGTCCTTCCCGCCGCACGGTGGCCAACAGGAAAGGACGGGGCTTCGACAGGCTCAGCCCGAACGGATGGGAGGGCTCAGGGCTGCGCATTGCCCGCTGCTCCCGACGCATTGGCCGTATCCGCCGCCGCTACCGCCACCGGCGTCGTCTCACCGCCGCCCAGGCTGTGGACAAAGGTCGCCAGCATGCGGATGGTCGCGGTGTCGAGCTTGTCGTTCCAGCGCGGCATCACGCCCTGGCGGCTGTTCCACACGGTCTGGTGGATGGTCTCCGCGTCGCCGCCATACAGCCAGATGCCGTCCGTCAGGTTGGGCGCGCCGACAGTGCGGCCACCCCGGCCCTGCGGGCCATGGCACACGGCGCAATTGTCGGCGAAGACCTTTGCCCCGCGCCGGGCGGCGGCGGTCGCGCCGTCCTGATGGCTGATGGCGCGGACATAGGCGACGACATCGTTCACCTGGTCGGGCTGCAGCAGCTGGTCGCGGCCGAAGGCGGGCATCATCGACATGCGGGTCTGCGCATGGTCGGGGTTGCGGATGCCATGGGTGATCGTGGTCTCGATGGTCTTGAGGTCGCCGCCCCACAGCCAGTCGTCGTCGTTCAGGTTGGGATAGCCCTTGGACCCTGCCGCGCCCGACCCGTGGCACTGCACGCAATGCACCTTGAAGGTCGCGCGTCCGCCCTCGATCGCGGCCTGCATCAGCTGAGGATTGCCGGGCAGGGCGGTGATGTCGGTGGCGGCGATGGCCTTGCGGATCGGCGCCATGCGCGCGTCCTGCGCGGCCAGTTCCTTGTCCAGCGAGCCCCGGCTCGACCAGCCGAGCATGCCGCGCGTATAGTCATGCACCATGGGGATCGCCGGATAGGCGACGACATAACCGATCGCGAAGACGATCGTGGCGTAGAATGTCCACAGCCACCAGCGGGGCAGCGGCGTGTCGAGTTCCTCGATGCCGTCCCATTCATGGCCCATGGTGGAGGTGCCGGTGGCTTCGTCCACCTTCTTCTTGGTCGGATCAGCCATGTTCGGCCTCCCTGTTCTCATGATCGGTGTCGAAGATCATCGTCGCGGCGCTGCCGCTGCGATGCCGGGCGCCGGGGCGGAAATGCCAGCCGACGAGGATCGCGTAGGAAACGCCCATGAAGACGAGGCCCCAGCTGTCGGCGAAATGCCTGAGCGCGTCGTAGCTCATTGCGGCTTCTCCTGCGCGGCGGCGGCGTTGGTATCGACCAGCGTGCCCAGCATCTGGAGATAGGCGACAAGCGCATCCATCTCGGTCAGCTTGCCCGGATCGCCGTCGAAATCGCGGACCTGCGCCTTGGGATAGCGCTTGATCAGCGCGGCCGTGTCGGCGGTCGGGTCGGCCTGCGCCTTCAGGTCGTCATTGGCCGCGGCGATCGCTTCCTTGCTGTAGGGCACGCCGACATCGGTGAGCGCGGTCAGATGCTGCGTCATGTCGCCCGCCTTCAGCTCGCGCTCGGCCAGGAAGGGATAGGTCGGCATGATCGATTCGGGCACCACCGCGCGCGGGTCCTTCAGATGCTGGACATGCCATTCATCCGAATATTTGCCGCCCACGCGGGCCAGGTCCGGCCCGGTGCGCTTGGACCCCCATTGGAAGGGATGGTCGTACATGCTCTCGGCCGCCAGGCTGTAATGGCCGTAGCGTTCCGTCTCGTCGCGGAAGGGGCGGATCATCTGGCTGTGGCAGTTGTAGCAGCCCTCGCGGATGTAGATGTTCCGGCCCGCCAGTTCGAGCGGGGTGTAGGGGCGCATGCCCTCCACCTTCTCGATCGTGCTGTCGATCCAGAACAGCGGCGCGATCTCCACGATGCCGCCGATGGCGACGGTGACGAGCGCGGCGATGCCGAGCAGCGAGATGTTCCGCTCCAGCCTGCCATGGTCGAAGAACTTGCCCTTTGATTGTTCTGTCATTGTCTGGTCCTCGAAAGGAAGCCCACCGTCCGTCCGGGCCGGGCGGCCCGAACGGAGGAGAGGCAGGTCATGCAGGCTGGGCTGCCAGGAGGGGACGGTCGGCGGCCGTGTCATGGGCGGTCTCGCGCATCGGCTTTTCCTCGCGCAGCCTGCCGGCGATGGTCATGCCGATGTTGATCGCCATGATGATCGCGCCGGAGAGGTAGAGCAGGCCACCGGCCGCGCGGATCAGGTACATCGGGAACATCGCGCTCACGACTTCGGAGAAGGCGTAGACGAGGTAGCCGTCGCTCCCATATTCCCGCCACATCAGGCCCTGCATGATACCCGCGACCCACATGGCGGCGGCATAGAGCACGATGCCGATGGTCGCGCACCAGAAGTGCCAGTTCACCATCCGCAGCGAGTAGAGCCGCTGGCGGTTCCACAGGCGCGGGGTCATGTAATAGAGGCAGGCGAAGGTGATCATGCCGTTCCAGCCCAGCGCGCCGGAGTGGACGTGGCCGATGGTCCAGTCGGTATAGTGCGACAGGCTGTTGACCGACTTGATCGACATCATCGGCCCTTCGAAGGTGCTCATGCCGTAGAAGGCCAGCGCCATCACCATCATGCGGATGATCGGATCGGTGCGGATCTTGTCCCATGCGCCGTTCAGCGTCATCAGGCCGTTGATCATGCCGCCCCAGCTGGGCATCCACAGCATGATCGAGAAGACCATGCCCAGCGTCTGCGCCCAGTCGGGCAGCGCGGTATAGTGCAGATGGTGCGGACCCGCCCAGATGTAGAGGAAGATCAGCGACCAGAAGTGGATGATCGACAGGCGATAGCTGTAGACCGGCCGTTCCGCCTGCTTGGGCACGAAATAATACATCATCGCCAGGAAGCCGGCGGTCAGGAAGAAGCCCACCGCATTATGGCCGTACCACCATTGGGTCAGCGCATCCTGCACGCCGGCAAAGGCGCTGTAGCTTTTCGACCCCAGGAAGCTGACCGGCACCGACAGGTTGTTGACGATGTGCAGCATCGCGATGGTCAGGATGAAGCTGAGGTAGAACCAGTTGGCCACATAGATATGCGGCTCGCTACGCTTCAGGATGGTGCCGCCGAAGACGACAAGATAGGCGACCCAGACGATCGTCAGCCACAGGTCGACATACCATTCGGGCTCGGCATATTCGCGGCCCTCGGTGATGCCCATCAGATAGCCGGTGGCGGCCAGCACGATGAACAGCTGATAGCCCCAGAAGACGAACCGGGCGAGCGCCGGGAAGGCGAGCCGCGCGCGGCAGGTGCGCTGCACGACGTAGAAGCTGGTCGCGATCAGCGCATTGCCGCCAAAGGCGAAGATCACCGCCGATGTGTGCAGCGGGCGCAGGCGGCCGAAGCTGGTATATTCAAAGCCCAGGTTCAGCGCCGGATAGGCGAGCTGGAGGGCGATGTAGAGGCCGGCAAGGAAACCCGCCAATCCCCAGAAGACGGTCGCGATCACGCCCCAGCGGATCGGATCGTCATCATATTCGCCCTGATTGGACGGCATCTTCAATATACCGCGGGCGATGCCCAGATAGTCGGCGCCGCGCATGGTCACGATCGCGACGAGCAGCGCAGCCACTGTGACGATCCCCATATGCACGGCAAAACCGCTGTCGACGGCGAACAGGGCGGCCATGAAGGCCGCCGTCGCCAGGGCGAACCATCCGCCCGACTTCATCACCAGCTTTTCCATAAATGTCCCCGCTTTGGCCTTTGCGGCGGGTCATGCTGTACCCGCCCGGTCATGGCATTGACCTCTGTCAAAAGCGGCGGAGCGGGTCTTTACGGAATTGTCCCTAATCCCTTGGTGTTGAGTATAAGTGTTTGGAATCAGGCGCCTTCGGCCAGGTTTTCCAGCCGATTCAGGTCACGGATCTCCACGCCGCGGCGGCCGCTCAGGGCGATCACGCCGGTGCGGGCCAGCTGCGTCATCTGGCGCGAGACCGTCTCGATCGTCAGGCCGAGCACATCGGCCATCTGCTGGCGGGACAGGGGCAGGTCGAAATGCCGGCGGCCCTCTTCGTCCTGGTCGCCGGCCATGCGCCGGGCGATGTCCTGCAGGAAGGTCGCGACCTTCTCCTGCGCGCTCTTGCGGCCCAGCAGCAGCATCCAGCTGCGCGCCCGGTCCAGCTCGTCCAGCGTGCGCTGCAGCAGCCGGTGTTCCAGGTCGGGATGCTCGCGGGCAAAGCCGTCGAACGCGCCGCGCGTGAACAGGCAGAGCCGCGCATCGGTCAGCGCCGTCACGCTGTGCGGCGTGGTGCGGCCGAAGGGACGGCCGATGAAATCGGAAGGGTAGACGACGCCGACGATCTGCTCGCGCCCGTCGCCCGTGGCGGTGGAGAGCTTCAGCGTGCCTTCGATGACATTGGCGACGACCGTGGAATCATCGCCTTCCCACATCACCGTCTGCCCGGCCTGCAGTGTGACGCGGCGGCCGATACGGTTCATCGCGGCGATCTCCTCGCTGTCCAGCGTGGCGCAGATGGCGCGGGTGCGCACGGCGCAGCGTTCGCACGCGTTCTGGCTCGGTGCGGGCGTGCGGCACATGTCCGCGGCGTCGCAGGACGCGGGGCTGGGCGCGGGCGCGTTTTGCGCCATGTCAAAATGCATGTCCATGGTCGCTGCTTGGCGCGATGCTGCGTCGCAACCTATCCGTAATAGTCCCTACCGGCGCGCGCGCGTCGCCCGCGGCTCATTCCATGCCGGACTGGAAGGCGATGCGCAGCGCTTCGGCAAGGCTGCGGACCTCCAGCTTGGTCATCAGGTTGGCGCGGTGGATTTCCACCGTGCGCGGGCTGATGCCAAGATCATAGGCGATGGTCTTGTTGGGCAGGCCCTTGACCAGGCCCTGCAGCACTTCGCGTTCGCGCTCGGTCAGCACGTTCAGCCGGTCGCGCGCTTCCTCGGCGCGGGCGCCCACGCCGCGCTGGGCAAAGGCTTGCTGCGTCGCGGCCTCGATACAGGCGAGCAGCGCGGCTTTTTCAAACGGCTTCTCGATGAAATCGCTGGCGCCCGCCTTCATCGCCGCGACCGCCATGTCGACGTCGCCATGGCCGGTCATGATGACGACCGGGATCATGATGCCCCTGGCGCGCAGTTGCGCCTGGACCTCCAGCCCGTCGATATCGGGCATCCGCACGTCCAGCAGGACACAGCCGGGCTCAAGTTCCGCGGCTTCCTTCAGGAAGCTGGTGCCGCCATCGTAGAGGCGGACGGCATAGCCGCTGGTCTTGAGCAGGAAGCTCAACGACCGGCGGATCGCCTCATCGTCATCGACGACATGAATGGTGCCCTTGTTGTCGCTCATGCTGTTACTCGGCATTGTCTATGGTGAAATGGAATGCGGTGCCGCCCCATTGCGATGGCTCGGCCCAGATGCGGCCGCCATGCCCCTCCACGATGGTCTGGCTGATCGAAAGGCCCACGCCCATGCCGGTGGCCTTGGTCGTACTGAACGGGGTGAAGAGCCGCCGTGAAATATCCGGGTCCAGGCCCGGCCCGCTGTCGGCGACGGTCACCTCCACGCGACCGTCCTCGGTCCTGTTGGCGGAGATGCGCAGGATGCGCACCGACCGGCCCGCCATCGCCTCCACCGCATTGCGGACAAGGTTGATGATGACCTGTTGCATCTGCACCCGGTTGACCATCACCATGCCGATGGCGGCATCGACATGGATGTCCATGTCGATGCCCCGGCTTTCGATGCTGATGAAGGCCAGCGCCGCGCCCTCCGACAACAGGCTGCGCAACGGTTCGGGCTGCCGGTCCGGCTCGCCCCGGCGGATGAATTCGCGCAAGGAGCGGATGATCTCCCCCGCGCGCAGCGCCTGTCCGGCGCTTTCGTCCATCGCTTCGGCCAGGAGGTCGCGGTCGACCGGCCCATCCTGCGCGAGCAGGTCGCGCGCCGCCTCCATATAATTGGCGATGGCGGTCAGCGGCTGGTTCAGCTCATGGGCGAGCGCCGAGGCCAGCGTGCCCATGGCGGTGACGCGCGTGGTATGGGCCAGCTCCGCCTGCAGGTCCTGCAGGCGCCGTTCGGTGCGCTGCCGCTCGGTCAGGTCGCGGATGAAGCCGGTGAAGAAGCGCCGGCCATGGTCATGCACTTCACCGACCGAAAGCTCGATGGGAAAGGTGGAGCCATCGCGCCGCCGCGCCGTGGTCAGCCGGCCGATGCCGATGATGCGCCGCTCGCCGGTGTCCAGATAATGGCTGATATAGCCGTCATGCCGCTCGCGATCGGGCGAAGGCATGAGCATCGAGATATTCTCGCCCACCACTTCGCTTTCGGCATAGGAGAACATCCGTTCCGCCGCCGCGCTGAACGACACGATCGTGGCCCGTTCGTCGATGACGATCAGCGCATCCGGAACGGTCGCCAGAATGGAGCCGAGCACGGCCTGTTCAAGCGTACCGGGCTCGGCTTCAGGTTGCTGGACTTCATGTTCGGCCATGCCCCGACCATGGCGGTATTTTAATGCGCCAGCAAGAGGGGAACCCGTGCCGCGCCAAGGAGATAGCGGGTCACGCCGCCGAACATCGTCTCGCGCAGGCGGCTGTGGCCAAAGGCGCCCATGACGATCCAGTCCGCCGCCAGTTCGTTGATCGCATTGGCAAGCGCTTCCTCGATCGTCCGGTCCTTGCGCGGCCATTCATGCAGTTCGGAATGGATGCCGTGGCGCGACAGATATTCCGACGCATCGGTCGCCGGGAAATCGCGCTTGCCCGGCTCCTCGACGGTCACGATATGCACCTGTTCGGCGACCTTGAGCAGCGGCACCGCGGCGCTGAGCGCGATGGCTGCCTCATGCGATCCGTCCCAGGCGATCACGGCGTGACCGGCGCAGTTGAACGCCGCCACGTCATGGGGCACGGCCAGCACCGGATGGCGGCTGCTGACGGCCAGATCGGCGACGATGGAGAGGGGGCCGTCATCGGCCCGGCGCCCGGCGGGCGGCAGGGTGACGACGACGACGTCGGCAAGGCGCGAGGCATGGAGCAGGCAGCGCACGACGTCTCCGTCCATGTGCCGCCAGTCCCACGACACGCCCTCGCGGGTCAGCCGGGTCTCGATCTCCGTCCGCTCCTTCGCCTCCTGCTCGCGAATATAGGCGATGTCCGCCGGCAACACATAGGAGCCGCCGAACATATCCATCGCGACATAGTCCTGGATCGGCGTCACCTGAAGGCAGCTGATGTGGCCTCCGGTCGCACGGGCGATGTCGAACGCGGCCTGCAGGCGGCTTTCCTGGGCGGTGTCGTCGTGGATGTGCAACAGGATGGTCTTCATGGCGTGGCTCTCCCGGGCCGGGCGAAATTGCTCTTCCAGGGGCTACAACCTCGCCGATCTGCACTCCATCCGGGATTGTCCGTATTTCTCTTTACGCGGGAAATCGCGATCTCTCATCGATGATGTGGAAGACGATAAGGCTTGAACTTGCCCGTACGGCTGATTTCCCCAGGGGGTCCGTGGCGCGCAGCTATGTGCTGCGCCTGCCGCTGCAGAAGGACGGGATGATTGACGAAGCGGCGCTGTGCCGCAATCCGGAACTGGCGACCGTGCGTCGTTTCTGGCCCAATGAGCCGGACCGGCATGGCTATGTGACGCATACGCCGCAGGGCTTGGGCTTTGCGACGGTGCCCGATGTGCCGCCCCATCCCGTGCCGCGCCAGCCGATCCGCCGGGGGGCCGTGCTGATGCTGACGGAGCCGGGCGGCCATGTCATGCCCTATGAGGTGAAGGAGTGCATCGGCGCCCCGAACGAGCTTTGACCCCGGTTTACGGAACACTACGGATGGCCGTGCATGGCCGCAAAAGGCATCAGGCCGCCAGCGCCCATATCGGGTGAAATGCAGGAGCTGCTAGCCATGGACTCTTCCGCCACCACGCTTGAAACCCTCGAAACCCGCACCGGATTCCGCTTCCTGGTCCGTCCGGTCGTGGAGGCCGACGCCCAGCCCCTCGCGCATTTCTTCGCGTCGGTTTCCGATGACGACCGCCGTTTCCGCTTCCTCAGCTCCGCCCCGGCGGTGACGAGCGCGCAACTGCACGACATGACCCATTGCGACCATCATCATCGCGAGAATTTCCTGGCCTTCGCACCGGACAGCAACGAGATCATCGCGGCGGGCACGCTGGCCGCCGACGCCAGCCTCGACGTCGGCGAGGTCGCCATTTCGATCCGCTCGGGCTTCAAGGGGCGCGGCATCGGCTGGACGCTGCTGCAATATCTGGCCGATCAGGCGAAGGCCCGCGGTGTGAAGCGGCTCCAGTCCATCGAGAGCCGGCAGAACCATGCCGCGATCGACCTGGAACGCGAACAGGGCTTCGTGGCGCGCGAGCTGGAAGGCGATCCCTCGCTGATGCTGCTCGAACGCACGCTCTGAGGCCGGCGCAAGCGACCAAGGGGCGGCTCCGACGGATGGTCGGGGCCGCCCTTTTTTTGTGGCGTATTTGTCATGGGTGGAATGTGGCCACATTTTCGCTGCCGTCATGCCGGGCTTGACCCGGTATCCATTGGCTCACCGCTTGCGCGTCAAGGGAAGGTTGAGGCTCATGGGTCCCGGATCAAGTCCGGGATGACGGCTAGGGGGTGGTTGGCGGACATTCATTTTTCGTCATGCTGAACGTGTTTCAGCATCCATCGCGCCACACACGCCTTCGCTCAATTCGGAGAAATGGACCCTGAAACACGTTCAGGGTGACGATGACTAGGCGTCCGCCTCTGGTCGAAATCAGCCATTCAATCCTCAATCCTCTTGAACAGCACCGGACATGACAAAAGGGGCGGGCCTTGCGGTCCGCCCCTCATGCCTTGCCCCTCCCGGGAAATCAGAAGCGCATGCCGACGCCCACGCCGAAGACCAGCGGGTCGAGGTTGACCTTGACGCGCTGCACGCCCGCCGCGGTGGTGTTGAGGCGCGTCGTGGTGTCGATGTCGATATATTTGACGTCGAGGTTCAGGAACATCTTGTCGTTGAGGTCGATGTCCACGCCCGCCTGCGCGGCCCAGCCGAAGCTGTCGGACATATGCACCTTCGTCTTGCCGACGGCGGCTTCCAGCCCGCTCGATGCATTTTCGGAATAGAACAGCGTATAGTTGACGCCAGCGCCGACATAGGGGCGGATCTTGCCCTCCACGATCGGGTGATATTGCACGGTCAGCGTCGGCGGCAGCACCCAGGTGGAGGCGAGCTTGCCGATGCTGCCGGTGGTGCCCGTGCGTCCGCTCGCCGTATGCTTGGTAGTCGCCGCGATCAGCTCGAAGCCGATATGATCGGTCGCCATATAGGTGACGTCGATTTCCGGCATGATCGAATTGTCGACCTTCACCTTCTCACCGGGGAAGGCGGGCAGCACGCTGCCGCTCTTTTCGTTCGGCGCCACCATGATGCCGCGCAGGCGTACCAGCACATCGCCCTGCTTGGCCTGTGCCGGGGCGGCGAAGCCTGCCGCGACGGCGGCCGTGGCCAGCAATATCATCTTCATTTTCATGGGTTTTCTCCATCCCTTTTCATGAACTTGTGGGATGGCGTGTGCGCTTGCGGCGCGGCGCGGTCATTGATCCTGCGCAAGCGATTATTTGACCTGCCTCAATGCCGGGCGGCCGCGCCTGTGGGATGGTGCAGGATATGAGGCATTATTATCCCGATCTGCTGGAAGCGTCGGTTCCGCGCTACACCAGCTACCCGACGGCCGCGCAGTTTTCCGAGGATGTCGGCGCGCAGGCGCTGGCCGGGCGGCTGGAGGAGATCGCGGCGGACACCGACCTGTCGCTTTATCTGCACATCCCCTATTGCCACGACATTTGCTGGTATTGCGGGTGCAACACCGGGGCGGCGGGGCGCGCGAGCCGCCTGTCCGCCTATGTCGAGGCGCTGGAGCAGGAGATCGCGCTGGTCGCCGCGCGATTGAATGGACGCGGGGTTGTACGGCATATCGCCTTTGGCGGGGGCAGCCCCAACGCGCTGCCGCTGGTCGATTTCGTGCGGATCTTCCAGCAGCTGACCTTGTGCTTTGCCATTCGCGACGCGGAAATCTCGGTGGAGATCGACCCGCGCCGCTTCGACCGCCAATGGGTGGCCGCCATGGGATCGCTGGGCGTGCGGCGGGTCAATCTGGGCGTGCAGACCTTTGCCCCGCATGTGCAGCAGCGCATCGGCCGGGTGCAGCCGCGCGAGATGGTGGAGGCGGTGGTGAAGGGCCTGCAGGCGCAGGGCATCGCCGTGGGGTTCGACCTGATGTACGGCCTGCCGGGCCAGAGCGTCGATGATCTGGACGATACGCTCGCCGCCGCCATCGCCATGCGGCCCGCGCGCATCGCGCTGTTCGGCTATGCCCATATGCCGCGCCTGCTGCCGCGCCAGCGCCGCATCGATGCCGGGGAACTGCCCGCCAGCCCGCAGCGCTTCGACATGGCGGCGCTGGGCTATGACCGGCTGACGGCGGCGGGCTATCGCGCCATCGGCTTCGATCATTTCGCGCTGCCCGGCGATTCGCTCGCCCTCGCGGCGGAGCGGGGCGTGCTGCGCCGGAATTTCCAGGGCTTCACGGATGATACCAGCGATCATCTGATCGGCCTTGGCACCAGCGCGATCAGCATGTTTCCCGACCTGATCGTGCAGAATGAAAAGAATGCCGGCGCCTATCGCGCGCGGGTGGCGCGGGGTGAGCTGGCGGCGGTGCGCGGCGTGTGGCGGACCGAGGCGGATCGCGCGCGCGGCCGCATCATCGAGGATATCCTCTGCCGGGGCACGGCGGAGACAATGGGCACCGCGCCGGTCTCCGGCCTCGACCGCTTCACCGAGCGCGGCCTTGCCGAGCGGACCGAGAGCGGGCTGCGGCTGCTGCCCGGCGGCCTACCCTATGCGCGGGCCATCGCCTCGGCCTTCGACAGCTATCTGAAGCCCGCCGAGGCGCGGTTCAGCAATGCCATTTAGGGCCATCCCGTCCAGGGTCGCGGCCGTGCTTGGCCTGATGGCCGCCGCGACCATGGGCAATGCCGCGCCCATGCCGGCATCGCATGGCCTGCGCGTGCAGCTATGCGGCGGCGGCACCGTGGAACTGCCCGTGCCGGGGCGCAAGGACGACCGCCAGGACCGCCCGATGGGCTGCCATGCGCTGTGCGAACATCGCCGTGGCCTGCGCCGGGGTTGCGGCCCGGCGTGACGGCCTGCTTCAGGGCATGCTCTTTTTTTCCGCATTTCCCGAGGCGTCAGGTGAGGCCACCTGACTTAAAAATGCCCTAGGCAGCGTGGACAAATTCAGAGTTATGCCGTCATCAGGAAAGAGCTATCTGCCGGTCGGTTGAATCAGGTTGTC